>NZ_VPDB01000007.1:0-97843 GCF_013417925.1 Acinetobacter sp. YH12218 | reverse complement strand
GGCGATTCAACAACAAGACATACATACCAACGCCCACGGCTATCCTCTACAAATGAACCTGTTTTTAACGTGTATTTGCTTAAACCGTAGCTATCCCAAAGCTTAAATTGGTGTTTTCCATACTGGACATATCCATTGGCATATTTGATAGCCACCTTTTTAAAGGGAACCCATCCCAAAGAGCGCCTTGCTGATTTTTTATTGCTGACACGCCATTTCAGCTTTGCTTTTTTAAATTGCTTTCTTCGGGTGACTAATTCTTCAGTTACAGCCTGAATGGTTTGACTATGTAAATTACATTCTTTGGATGTGCCTTTCGTATATTTGGCAATATCAAAAGCAGAGAGAAATTCACCTTTCCGCTTCAAATGCCTAAACCCTAAATCATTGACATAATTCCAGACGAAGTTCACTTCTGATGCTAGTTGGTCTAACACCTTGCAATGTTTGTCTTTTATACGTAATTTAAGGGTTTTCATGTACTTATATTAACAATCAAAACTCAAGGAAAATAGTCCTTAGTTAAATCAAACGACACTTCATGTCGTGTCGCTTATATCTCTGACCTGAAGGACAGAGTTTTACGCTCCATTTGATAAAACAGCTGTGCCATCACGGCATTCTGTCTTGAAACAAAATTTTTCCGCTCATTAATCTGTAAACTGGCCTGCTCTCGTATAGCATCATATTCTGCCGTTGTGAGTTTTCGCTGATTCTTCCAGTGCGCATCAGGTACATAACCTGTTCCATAATGTACATTCAACAATGGCAATTCATGAAAATATTTTGCCGTCGCACGTTTTTCTTTGGCTGTTAAAATATTCAGATGAATCCATTCACTGCCAAGATGAATCGATGGATCACGCTTCATACCTTCAGCAATCCATTTTTTGGCTAGTGAAATATTGCCGATCAACTCATAAGCTGTGCCTAAATTCACTGCCGTCTTCGGTAAACCTGGATGCTCATTTTCAATTGCACGTAAAACCTTAATGGCTAAATCGTAACGGCCTGCGTAGATCTGATGTACGGCATAATCATTTTCTGCCTGATAGTCTATTGGGCTAGGATGCCTTGAGACAAAGTTCTTCAATTTTTCGTCATGATGTTCTTCGTGTTGATTTTCTTTTTCTGAATCAGATGTATAAAAATCTTCTACATAGGTATTTAAACATGCCCAACTTGGCATAGTGATGAGTAATATGCTGCTCAATAGCATGATTTTTTTATTATATTGTGTGTATAGACTGGACTATCCAATGTCATTTTCAAGCTTAGTTTTATCATCTAGTTATAATTCTGTGTGTTATTGGGTATTTTTAAATAATGACCATTCAAACATAAAAAAGCCACCCGAAGGTGGCTTTTTTCATTCAGCGAACTGAATTATTCATCATCTTTTTTTGCTTCGTCAGTAGGAGGTAAGTCCTTGACCGCTTCCGCAATTAGACCAAACATATAGTTGCCATAAGCATTTGTTTTGTCGTAATGGAAACGCAAACGTGGCGTAATACGTGTTTTGATACGACGGCTCAGTTCATGACGCAAGAAACCAGATGCTTTATTCAAGACATCTAAAGTTTCTTTATTTGCGGCTTCACTTTGCTCATCGCCTAGCTCACGACCCATTACAGTCACATAAACTTCGGCATATCCTAAGTCTGGGCTCACCTTCACGGCAGAGATGGTCACAAGACCACCTAAGCGTGGATCTTTCAGCTCCTGACGGATCAGTTCTGACAACTCACGTTGTACTGTATCCGCCATACGCTTCAGACGTTGACTACCCGCCATTAAAGACTCCGTTTAATCAATTGAACATCGTACACTTCAATCTTATCTTGTGCTTTGATGTCTTTATAGCCTTTCACCGCAAGACCACATTCCATACCGGCACGAACTTCTTCAACCACATCTTTGTAGCGACGAAGAGATTCAAGCTCACCTTGGAATACCACCACGTCATCACGTAATACGCGAATCGGTTTATTACGGTGTAATGTACCTTCAAGTACCATACAACCTGCAGCAGCACCGAATTTACTTGAGTGGAACACTTCACGTACTTCAGCAACACCAAGAATTGTTTCACGGTGTTCAGGCGCTAATTTACCGCTCATCGCATCTTTCACATCATCAATTAATTGATAGATGATCGAGTAGTAACGAATGTCGATACCATCAGCATCAGCTTTTTGACGTGCAGTATTATCAGCACGTACGTTAAAGCCGAGAAGAACCGCTTCTGATGATTCAGCAAGTGTTACGTCAGACTCAGTGATCGCACCAACACCTGAACCAATAATACGTACTTTCACTTCATCAGTTGCAAGTTCAGCAAGTGCAACGTGTAATGCTTCCAAAGTACCACGTACGTCTGTTTTCAATACCACGTTGACAATAGGCACATCTTTCTTGCCCATAGACGCCATGATATTTTCAAGACGCATCGCAGATTGACGCTCAAGACGTTTTTGACGTTCACGATCCATACGCGCATCAGCAACTTCACGTGCTTTTTTCTCGTCATTTACAACAAGAACTTCATCACCCGCCATTGGCGCTTCTGGTAGACCCAAGATTTCCACAGGAATCGAAGGACCAGCAGATTTAATACGTTGACCATTTTCATCTGTCATTGCACGTACACGACCGTATGACGAACCTGCAAGAACAAGGTCACCCACTTTCAATGTACCGTTTTGAACAAGAATCGATGTTACCGCACCACGTCCTTTGTCTACACGTGCTTCAATTACAACACCTTGTGCCGCACCCTCTTCAGATGCTTTAAGCTCAAGAAGTTCGGCTTGAATTGAGATCAAGTCAAGAAGTTCGTCGATACCTGCACCGCTGTGCGCAGAAACCATTGCCACTGGAACGTCACCGCCCCATTGCTCAGGTACGATTTCTTTCGTCGTCAACTCATTCAATACGCGATCTGGATCAGCAGATTCTTTATCCATTTTGTTGATAGCAACAATAATTGGCGTACCTGCTGCACGTGCATGGTCAATCGCTTCCGCAGTTTGTGGCATAACACCATCATCCGCTGCAACAACCAACACTACGATATCTGTAGATTTCGCACCACGTGAACGCATTGCAGTAAATGCTGCGTGTCCCGGTGTATCTAAGAAAGTAATAATACCTTTTTCAGTTTTCACATGGTAAGCACCAATATGCTGTGTGATACCACCTGCTTCACCTGCAGCCACTTTAGAGCGACGAATACGGTCAAGAAGTGATGTTTTACCATGGTCAACGTGACCCATAATTGTCACAACTGGCGGACGAGTGGTTTGGACACCACGCGCTTCTTCAGCTGCTTCAAGTAAGTTGTCTTCTGCTTGTGTATCCGAAACAAGTACTGGATTGTGACCCATTTCTTCAACAACAAGTGCTGCAATTTCTTGATCAATCGCTTGGTTTTGAGTAACCAATTCGCCCATTTTCATGAGTGATTTGATAACTTCGCGAACTTTAACCGCCATTTTCGCAGCCAAGTCAGCAACAACAATTGTTTCACCAATTTCAACATCATAAACTTGTTTTTTAACTGGTTTTTCAAAGCCATGCTTGTTCGCTTGACTTGTTTTTAAACCACGTTTATGTGAGTTATCACGGAAAGATTGCTCTTCACCACGACGACCACCTTTTTTAGGTGAACGTGAATTGTTGGTATTGGTACCACGTTTAATTTCACGGTCTTCTTTCGCAAATGAATCTTCATATGCCTGACCTACAAGGCCGGCAGCAAGCGGAGAATCATCTACAACACGAATGGTCGCAGTAGTGTCTTCGTTAGAATACTTAGACGCCATTTGACGCATTTGCTCAAGCGTACGTTGTTGCGCTTCTTCAGCGGCTTTACGACGCGCCGCTTCTTCTACAGCTTTCAATTGTGCTGCTTGAGCTTCACGTGCTTTTTTCTGTTCTAGAGTTTCAACAGGTTTTGTAATTGGCTTGTTGTTTGACTTACGTTTTACAACAACCGCAGCTTTCGGTGTTTCTTGCTTCGCATGTTCTTGCTTCGCAGCAGCACGCATTGCTTCTAAAGCTTGTTTCGCTTTAGATACTGGTTGTTGCTTCGGTTCTTCAGCTTTCGCTTCAACCTTAGGTTCCTGTTTACGTGCTTGTTGGTCAGCTTGTGCTTTCGCTAATGCTTCAGCTTTAATTTGCTCAGGATCCGGTTTAACAAATGTATGTTTCTTACGAACTTCTACATTAATCGTTTTTGCCTTGCCCGATGTACTCGCCACTTTAGCAGTACTGGTAGTTTTACGTTTCAACGTGATTTGTCCTGCATTGCCCGCATCCTGACCATGAACTTTTTTCAAATGGTTAACGAGGGCATTTTGTTGTTCAGTGGAGATAATATCTTCAGGTTTAGTTTGTGTTAAACCTGCATCACGAACCTGTTCCAGCAGCTTCTCAACTGGACGACCCACGCTGAGAGCTAACTCCTTAATCGACTTGTCCGTCATATATTACCTCCTAGTTAAACCATGATTCGCGCGCTTTCATAATAAGTTGACCTGCTTTTTCAACACCTAAACCTTCAATATCAGAGATATCGTCAGTGGCTTGATCTGCAAGATCATCTACAGTTACCACACCGCGAGCGGCAAGCGCATACGCGATTTCTTTAGTCACGCCTTCCATTGCAGCAAGCTCTTCGCTTGGCTCTTGGATGTTCTCTTGTTGTTTCAATGCATCAGCCAATGCAACTTCTTTTGCACGACCTTGTAGCATTTCAACAGTTTCAGCATCAAGTTCGATCTCATCGAATGTTTCCGCAGGAACATACGCGATTTCTTCTAATGATGTGAAGCCCATTTCAACCAACGCCATCGCTAAGTCTTCATCAATATCTAGACGTGTAACAAACATATCTAAATATTGTTGCGCTTCGTTTTGTTGGCGTGCGTGATATTCTTCTTCAAGCATCATATTGAGCTTGTAACCAGTCAATTCAGATGCTAAACGTACGTTTTGACCTTGAGAGCCAATTGCACGCGCTAACTGATCACTCGTTGCAAAAATAATATCTGCAGTACGTTCTTCTTCATCAATCACGATACCTGATACATCAGCAGGCTCTAAAGCACTTGCAATGTACTGTGCCGCGTCATCCGACCAAACGACTACATCAATACGCTCACCATTTAACTCTGACTGAACCGCTTGGATACGTGTACCACGCATACCAATACATGCACCTACAGGATCAATACGGTGATCGTTTGTTTTCACAGCGATTTTAGCACGAACGCCAGGTTGGCGTGCAGCTGCCTTAATCTCAATGATTTCTTCAGCAATTTCAGGAATTTCTTTCTTCATCAATGCGATGAGCATTTCTGGTTTAGAACGAGAAAGTAATAACTGAGCACCACGGCCTTCACGGTTCACATTAAACAAAATCGCGTTTACACGTTGTTTAGGACGTAGAATTTCTTTAGCGATCATTTCTTCACGCGCAAGATATGCTTCTGCATTGTCACCTAAGTCAATGATAAAGCCATCTTTGGTTTGTTTTTTCACTTCACCGTAGATGAGTTCACCAACTTTAGACTCGTAAGCATCTGCAATTAATGCACGTTCTGCTTCACGAATTTTTTGAACAATCACTTGTTTCGCAATTTGTGCCGCAATACGACCGAAATCAATCGATTCAACTTCAAGTTCACGAATATCGCCAATTGCCCATTTTGCAGGATCTACATCAGAGATCGCATCTTGGCATGCTGGCATTTCGTGATCTTCGTCGGCAACCACTTCCCATTGACGGAAAGTACGGTAATCACCAGTACGACGGTCGATTTCTACACGTAGACGAGCTTCTTCCGAGTGAGTTCCCTCATAGAATTTCTTCTTAGTCGCTGCAACTAAAGCTTGTTCAAGCGCTTCAAAAATTGCATCACGACTTACACCTTTTTCGTTACTAACCGTTTCTACTACGGTAAGAATTTCACGAGCCATAAGTCACCTATTCGTTCAGATTCTTATTTATTAAATTAATCTTGGAAAACCAGATTTGCTTTATCAATATTGTGGCTGTCAATATCCAACACTTGTTGCTTTTCAACTTCAACCTGAATCATTTCGCTTTCAAGGTCTACGCTTACAAGTTTGGCTTGGAATTTACGACGATTATCCACAGCACTGATCAAACGCAAAGCGACTTGCTGACCAATGTATGCCGTCATTTGTTCCAATTTAAAGAACTGACGATCCCAACCTGGAGATGACACTTCCAATGCATATTCGCCTGAAATTGGATCATGTACATCCAACATCGCACCCACTTGCTGAGTGACACGAACACAGTCCTGCACACCGATACCACGGCCTTGCTCAACTTCGCCATCTTCATTGATGACAGGTTCTGCATTTTCATCAACTTCACGGTCGATATAAATACGTAACAGTGAACGTTTTCCTTGAGGTTGGAAATCAATCCCCCAAAGTTCTACATCACATGCTTGCACCGCTGGGGCAATTAAGTCCTGAAGTGCTTGAGTTTTATTTGATAGCTTCATTTACTCTCGTCAAATTTGTGCGATTCGATGGTCGAAATGACCACTACAGACCAATGCAAAACTATAGTAGTAGTGAAACATGACGGTTTGACCAAAATACTGTCGACACTACACGATAGCCAATAAAAAAGGGCGTAAATCGCCCCATTATTACACAGAAAACCATAGTCCACTGTGCAAAAAGGCCCACCTAGTTGTGAGCCTCTTTTAGAAACTTGGTAGCGGGAGCTGGATTTGAACCAACGACCTTCGGGTTATGAGCCCGACGAGCTACCAGACTGCTCCATCCCGCATCAACATGCAAAAATTATATACAATTTCTTGGTCATTTTCAATCTAAAACAACCTGAAGAATTGCCCTACTGAGTTGCATCTCAGAGGATTGGTAGCGGGAGCTGGATTTGAACCAACGACCTTCGGGTTATGAGCCCGACGAGCTACCAGACTGCTCCATCCCGCATCAACATCACAATGACTTTCAGACAAACTGCTTATATAGATTGTGCGCTATATAAGATTGGTAGCGGGGGCTGGATTTGAACCAACGACCTTCGGGTTATGAGCCCGACGAGCTACCAGACTGCTCCACCCCGCATCAATATGCAAATAGTTCTCTCAGCTTTAAAAGCTGTCCATTTAAAAGTTTGCATCTTAAAAATAGAATTGATTGGTAGCGGGAGCTGGATTTGAACCAACGACCTTCGGGTTATGAGCCCGACGAGCTACCAGACTGCTCCATCCCGCATCAACAGAGTTTTGCTGCATACACCAACTTATGTTCTGGATTATAAGTTGGTGCGGAAGGGGGGACTTGAACCCCCACGCCCGAAAGCACTACCACCTCAAGGTAGCGTGTCTACCAATTCCACCACCACCGCAGCTGTGACGCATTCTAGTCGCAACACATCAAAAAAGAAAGCGTTAAATAAATTATTCAGAGCTTTTTGGTGCAGTTGGCGAAGTTTCAGCCGATTTTGCTGGCGCAGTCGGTACTGAAGAAATCGCATTCAGACTATAAGCATCTGTCGTTTGTTTCTTTGCAAACACAGCAAGTGTCAAGCTCGTAACAAAGAACAAAGCCGTTAAAATCGCAGTCAAACGGGTCATAAAGTTACCCGAACCAGATGCACCAAATACAGTTGCAGCACCGCCGCCACCAAAAGATGCACCCGCATCTGCGCCTTTACCATGCTGAACTAAAATCAGCACGATCATTAAAATCGCTAAGATAATATGTACCACCAGCACAAACGTATGCATGCTGAACTCCTAATTATTTTGTATTTGCAAATGCTTGAGCAATTTTATAAAACGACTCTGCATTTAATGATGCACCACCGACCAGCGCACCATTGATATCCGGACAGGCTGCCAACTCTACTGCATTTTCAGGTTTTACACTACCACCATAAAGAATCGCAGTATGAAGTCCCATTGGGGTGATTTGGCTTAAACCTTCACGAATTTTAGCATGCATCGCTTGTGCATCTTCAGGTGACGCTGTTTTACCTGTACCAATGGCCCAAATTGGCTCATAAGCCACCACAATTTGTTTCCACTGCTCTGCTTGTACGACAGCAGCGATATCACATATTTGTTGTAACACAACCTGTTCTGCTTGACCGCTTTCACGTTGTTCTAAGCTTTCACCCACACAATAAATCACAGTCAAACCTGCGTTTAATGCATTTTTTACTTTTTCATTAATGATATGCGGTTGATCAGCAAAAATTTCACGGCGTTCTGAATGACCAATCAGTACAAATTCAACACCATAATCTTTTAATAGCTCAGCACTGAGCTCACCCGTATATGCACCTGTACCTGCAACGCGAGAAACGTCTTGTGCAACAGTCATGATGTTACGGCTAGCTTGTGCTAATTCATTTTGCACCGTGGTCAGAGCAATAGCTGTTGGTGCAACCCCAATATGGCATGCCGCTTCAGCAATATTTTGTTCATTTAATAATTGCTTAAAATTCTTAAGAAGTGCGCCAGCATCGGCTTGCAATGGGTTCATTTTCCAGTTACCCACTACCCAAGGCGTAATCGTCGAACCCGACATATTTATCCCACATGACAAAGATGAAATCGGGCACATTCTACACGTAATTCATAATTTTGAAGATAAATTTCAACACATTTGCATCTTCGAACCACACCAGTCATTCCAAGATCTTCACTTTTCTGTAAAAAATTAAGCAGATTTAAGGACTGGTTCATGCTTTTTACCAATTCTTAGCTAGTGACAACACTTTAAGATATGGTATTTTTGTGCAACAAAAGTATAATTTTGCTATACCAATTATAAACAGACTGAAGCATAGGCAAGTAAAAGCATGACAGCAGTTCAAGGTTCTTCAAGATTTACGGGGTTTATTCGTCGCTTAGTTGACGAAGGGCATCTGTCTGCCGAAAAAATGCAAACAGCGCTGCAAAATTCAAAAAAGGCTCATCAAGATATCGTGCCGCATTTGATTCAGGAATATCAACTTTCAGCACGCCTGATCGCTGAAACCATCTCGATAGAGTTCGGTGAACCGGTTTTTGATATTTCGACTTATGACACCTCCTTAATTATTCGTGATGAATTTGAAGATAAGTTAATTACCAAGCATCGTATTTTGCCCATTTTTAAACATGGCAATTTATTATTCGTTGCGATCAGTAATCCCACCAATATTGAAGCAGTGGATGCCATTCGGTTTGGTAGTAAGCTGAATACCGAAACCATTATTGTTGAACATGACAAACTTGAAAAGTTAATTGAACAGAACTTCGCTGAAGAAAGTACTTTTGACTTTGATGATGACTTTGATCTTGATTTAGATAGTGAAACACCCGATCCATCTCAAGAAGATGAAGATGAGGCAACGGGTGATGAAGCGCCGATTGTTAAGTACATCAATAAACTACTAGTCGACGCAATTCGCATGGGTGCATCTGACTTACATTTCGAACCCTACGAAAAGACCTATCGCGTCCGCTACCGTGTCGATGGCGTGTTAAGAACAATTACAAATCCGCCCTTGCAGCTCGCTACTCGACTCGCTTCACGTTTAAAAGTCATGTCACAAATGGACATCTCGGAAAAGCGTATACCTCAAGACGGTCGTATCAAGTTAAAGCTTTCAAAGAACAAAGCTATCGACTTCCGTGTGAACTCTTTACCGACATTGTTTGGTGAAAAACTTGTTCTACGTATCCTTGATCCATCTAGTGCGATGCTAGGGATTGATGCGTTGGGTTATGAACCGGATCAAAAAGAACTGTTCATGCAGGCTTTAGAAAAACCACAAGGCATGCTACTCATTACCGGTCCAACGGGTTCCGGTAAAACCGTATCTCTATATACAGGTTTAAATATTCTCAACCGTGAAGATACCAATATTTCAACGGCCGAAGACCCTGTGGAAATTAACTTAGAAGGGATCAATCAGGTCAACGTAAATAATAAAGTCGGCCTCACCTTCTCTGCAGCCTTAAAATCATTCTTACGTCAAGACCCTGATATTGTGATGGTCGGTGAGATTCGAGATTTAGAAACGGCTGAAATTGCAATTAAAGCGGCTCAAACAGGTCACATGGTGATGTCTACACTGCATACCAATAGTGCACCTGAAACACTGACACGCTTACGCAATATGGGCGTGCCTTCATTTAACATCGCGACATCCGTGAACCTTGTCATTGCGCAGCGACTTGCGCGTCGCCTATGTTCACAATGTAAAGAAACAGTAGAGGTACCAAAACAAAGTCTACTGGAACTTGGTTTTACTGAAGACGATTTAAATACACCAGAATTTCAAATATACCAACCTGTTGGTTGTGCCGAATGCCGTGAAGGCTATAAAGGTCGTGTCGGTATATATGAAGTCATGAAAGTGACACCTGAAATTTCAAGAATTATTATGGAAGATGGCAATGCCTTACAAATTGCCGAAGCTTCAAATCAAGCAGGTTTTAACAATTTACGCCGTTCAGGCTTAATTAAGGTCATGCAGGGGGTGACTTCACTTCAAGAAGTCAATCGTGTGACCAGTGAGTAAGTGAATTAGTATTTAAAAATAAGGATAAATTCATGGCTGTAAAAAAAGCGCAGATGATGCCAACCTTCAGTTATGAAGGCGTGGATCGCAAAGGGGCGAAAATCAAAGGGGAAATGCCTTCGCGTAATATGGCTTTAGCCAAAGTCACTTTACGTAAGCAAGGCATCACCATTAAAACCATTCGAGAAAAACGCAAAAATATTCTCGAAGGCTTGATGAAAAAGAAAGTATCCACTTTGGATATCACGGTATTCACGCGCCAACTTGCAACCATGATGAAAGCCGGTGTACCGCTCGTTCAGGGTTTTGAAATCGTGGCGGAAGGCCTAGAAAACCCAGCCATGCGTGAAGTGGTCTTGGGGATCAAAGGTGAAGTTGAAGGCGGTAATACCTTTGCTGGTGCGCTGCGCAAATATCCGCAGTATTTCGATAACCTATTTTGCTCCTTGGTTGAATCAGGTGAACAGTCGGGTGCATTGGAAACCATGCTAGACCGTGTTGCCATTTACAAAGAAAAAAGTGAATTGCTTAAGCAAAAAATCAAAAAAGCCATGAAATACCCAGCAGCGGTCATCGTTGTCGCTGTTATTGTGACGATTATTTTGATGGTAAAAGTGGTTCCCGTATTCCAAGACTTGTTTTCATCATTTGGTGCAGACTTACCTGCCTTTACCAAAATGGTGGTCAACATGTCGGAATGGATGCAAAAATATTGGTTCTTCCTCATCATTGGAATTGGAGCTGTGATTGCTGGTTTCATGGAAGCGAAAAAACGTAGCAAGGCTTTCCGTGACTTCTTGGACAAAGCTGCACTGAAAGCACCAATTTTTGGTGATTTGGTTTATAAAGCAATTATTGCCCGCTATAGCCGTACCTTAGCAACAACCTTTGCCGCAGGTGTACCCTTAATTGATGCGCTTGAATCAACTGCAGGTGCAACCAACAACGTGGTCTATGAAACAGCGGTCATGAAAATTCGTGAAGATGTCGCGACTGGTCAACAACTGCAATTTGCTATGCGTGTCACCGATAAATTCCCATCTATGGCGATTCAAATGGTGGCTATTGGTGAAGAGTCTGGTGCTCTAGATGCCATGCTAGATAAAGTGGCAACGCATTATGAAAACGAAGTAGATAACGCCGTAGATGGTTTAACCTCGATGATGGAACCCTTAATTATGGCGGTACTGGGTGTCCTCGTTGGTGGTCTTGTGATTGCAATGTATCTTCCAATCTTCCAAATGGGTTCTGTGGTTTAATGCAAGAATTAATAACATATTTAATCAATACCCCAATTGCGATGTATATCGCAGTTGGGATTTTTAGTCTTTGCATCGGTAGTTTTTTAAATGTGGTGATTTACCGTACGCCAAAGATGATGGAACAAGAATGGCGCACGGATTGCCAACTGTTTTTACATCCAGACCAACCGATTATTGATGAAACAAAGATCACCCTGAGTACACCTGCTTCAACGTGTCCAAAATGCAAAACACCTATACGTTGGTATCAAAACATTCCAGTCATCAGTTGGATCGTGTTACGCGGAAAATGTGGAAGTTGCCAAAACCCGATCAGTAGCCGTTATCCACTGATCGAGCTACTCACCATGATCTGCGCGCTGATTGTTGTTGCTGTTTTTGGCCCAACCATCCAAATGCTGTTTGGTCTGGTGCTGACTTATGTCTTGATTGCATTAACATTTATTGATTTTGACACCCAACTTTTACCTGACCGTTATACCCTTCCTTTAGCTGCACTCGGGCTTGGCGTGAATAGCTATGCCATTTATACCTCTGCAACCTCAGCCATTTGGGGATATATCATCGGCTTCTTATGCCTATGGATCGTTTACTATTTATTTAAAATTATCACTGGCAAAGAAGGTATGGGCTATGGTGACTTTAAGCTTTTAGCTGCCTTGGGTGCATGGATGGGCCCTTTCCTGCTTCCACTGATTGTATTACTCTCTTCACTAGTGGGTGCAATCATTGGGATTATTTTGCTCAAAGTTCGTAAAGAAAACCAACCTTTTGCATTTGGTCCCTATATTGCCATCGCCGGATGGATCGCTTTTTTATGGGGTGATCAAATTATGAAAATTTATTTGGGTCAGTAAGGTCGTTGTATGACATTTGTCTTGGGTTTAACAGGTGGTATTGGTAGCGGTAAATCTGCTGCAAGCAATTGGTTTGAACTCCAAGGCATTCAAGTCGTCGATGCTGATATCGTTGCACGGGAAGTTGTCGAACCTGGTAAACCCGCACTGAATCAAATTCAGCAACAATTTGGTGATTGGGTTTTACTTGCAAATGGTGAGTTAAATCGGCGTGCATTACGCGAGCATATCTTTAAAGATCCTACAGCACGTCAAGCACTTGAAGCCATTACCCATCCAGCAATACGCCAGTCCATTATCCAACAATTAAACGAAGCCACCAGCCCCTATGTCATCTTGGTTTCGCCGTTATTATTTGAAACCAATCAACATGAATTGGCCAATCACACCTTGCTGATTGATGCCACAGAACAATTGCAAATTCAGCGTGCATCACAGCGTGATGGTCAAAATATCGAGCAAATCCAAAAAATTATTCAAGTTCAAATGTCACGTCAGGAAAAGCAAAAAATTGCAGATGATATCGTGCTGAATGATGGTCATTTAGATCATCTTTATGCGCAGCTTCGGCCGTTGCATCTCAAGTACTTAGCGCACGCTGAAAAAAGCTAAAGAAAAAAGCAGTCTTACTCAGACTGCTTTTTTTGTTGTTCGAGTTGCTGCTCTAGACTATCCTTTCGTCCCAACCATTTCCACGGTTGAATCGCTCCAATCCCCATCCCGACCAATCCACACACAATTGCAAAACTTAAGGGTTCATTCAGCAGCGGTACCGCTAAAATTGCAGCAATAAAAGGTGCCAAAGTTACGATGCTTCCGGCTTTAAATGCACCCAAGCGCTTGATCGCCTCTACATACGTTAAAGTCGCAATAATCACCACAAAAACACCGTGAAAGATGACTTGCCCAACGAGCTGCAGCGGCTCTGGTTCGGACCAATGTTTTGGGAAAAATAGTAGGTAAATTGGCACAAATACCACGGCGGACCAAATTGCAACCCCCGCCATGGCATGCCAAGCAGAGAGCTTCCATTGTTTAAGCAATACCGTAAATATCCCCCACCAAATGGCACTGATAAAAAACAGCAAATCACCGAGACCAAACGCTACACCGGTTTCCACATACATCAAATAGCTCATTAAGCTAATGGCAGAGACCATAATCACTACACTGATCCAGGTATGCTTATCGAGCGGCTGCTTGAAGATCAGAAATGCAGCTATAGCCGTACATAAGGGAATACAACCATTGAGGAAAATTGCCGCATGGGCCGCAGGAGCATAATGAAATGCACTATAGGCCGTTAAACAATAGGTCACCCCACCGAGCATAGCGAGGATAAAAGGCTCTTTCTTCCATAAAAAAGCCGTATCTTTTTTATAAATCAAAATTGGCATTAAGATGCAAAATGCCAAAGCAAACCTGAGCGCCGTGATATCCCAAGCACTGATTCCCCAATTGGCGCTTAAACGCGCCGTTAAGGTAAATCCACCCCAAATACACATGGTAATGAACACATATAAATAACCTTGCTTTTGAGGAGACATCATCACTGCTATTTCAATTTATTATTACGTTGACGGCATGCTTCATACAATGCCATACCGGTTGCGACACTGACATTTAAGCTTTGCAAATTACCAGCCATTGGAATGTAAACAGTTTGATCACATTGCGCCTGCGTAATAGGACGTAAACCTGTATCTTCAGCGCCCATCACCACACATACACCCGTACCTGTGAAGTCAAAATTTTGAATCGGCAAAGCTTTTTCATCTAGCATGGTGCCGACCACAAGTACATTAAAGTCTTCTTTGATTTGAGCCAAGGTACGTGCCAAGTTCGTCACCTGAATAAACTTCACTTTTTCAGCACCACCTGCAGCAACTTTACGGGCTGTTGGGGTAAGCGTCGCTGAACGATCACGCGGTGCAATCACAGCTTCAACACCCATGGCTGCCGCTGTACGAATGCATGCACCAAGGTTATGTGGATCTGTAATATGATCTAATGCCAATAGCAACGCATTTGGATTGGCTTGTAATAAAGCCTCTAAATCTTTTTCGTTCAAGACTGGATGTGGGCGTACAGCCGCAACCACACCTTGATGGAACGGTTGTCCCGCAAGTTTTTCCAAACTATCACGACTAGCTTTTTGAATGCTGACACCAAACGGTTCTGCAAGCTCAAAAATACGTTTTAAACGCTGATCATCACGTCCTTTTAACGCAAATAAAGTTAAAACGCGTTCTGGCTCAAGTTCCAGTAATGACTCCACTGAATGAACGCCATAATAATATTCCGGTTTCGCCATGAACGACCTCTAAATTGCAAACTTCGATAAACTTTTGAACAGGGTATGATATCCCTAGAGCACAGCATAGGCTGCCAAAAAGAAAAATCCTGCAAAGCAAGCTTTACAGGATTTATGCTATGACACATAGTTTAACCGATTTGAGGTTAAAAAACTGTGCCTAAATGGATTGAATCATTAGCCTTCTAAGTGGCACACATAATCCAACACTTCGTCTGTTTCAATTTTAAATCGGCTATTACCTGGCACGTAGAATGATTGACCCGCACGGAATAATTCGCTTTCTTCGCTATCTGCAATTTGAACACGACATTCACCTGAAATAATTTCCATACGTTCAGGTACATGGGTTTCAAAAGTCAGCGCTTGTTCAGTTGGAAGCAACACACCCAGTGTTTTCTTGGTTCCATCTTCAAATTGCACAGTGTGGCTGATACATAGACCGCCAAAATAAACATTTGATTTTTTGATGACTGATACATGATCAAACTGTGCTGACATGCGTTTTCTCCAGATAAAGCATATTTATAATATTTTGATCGATGTAGTTTAATTGTGCTGCAAAAACTAATCAATCAGTGTTGAAAATTTTGAGATAGATAATTACAAAAATCTGAGAAGTGGATATGTCCCAATACCATCTCACTATCTTGACATTGAGAATCTAAAACAAACTGTACTTTTGTACAAAATACTTTTTTTATTTCATCCACTAAAGTCCTAGTTAGGGTCTATAGAAACGCTGCAAAATCATTTCACAGATATACATGGATAATGAATTATATGGACGGATTTAAGAGACCAAATCATGACGTTTTATGGCAATAACACGCTAGATTAAATACAAGAATACATACACAAACGTGTTTTGTGAGGACTTGGCAGGACATTTGATGGTTTCAGCTCACGTTATGCAAGATCACCTACTCTTTACATCACAACACTGCATGGATACAGCGGATAAGAAACTAATTTCTTGTTAAACTGAAATTTAAGATAGAATTATGAGGTTTTTCGTCATCTTAAAATAAAACTTGTCTTGTGACCAAAACAAAACTTAATTATCTTTAACTAGAACTTTTCGCAGCTCGGATGCGTTTATGCTGACACATTTAACTCTGATCAATTTTGCATTAGCCGACCATTTAGCCATCGACATTGAACAAGGCTTTAATGTCCTGACGGGTGAAACGGGTGCAGGTAAATCTTTACTTCTAGACGCATTATCAGCTTGCTTAGGTGAACGTACAGACACCAACTACGTGCGCTATGGATCAGACAAAGCCGATGTGACAGCGACCTTTAGCTATCAAGAGCACAGCCCTGAAGCGCTTTGGCTCAAAGAACACGAACTAGATGATGAGTCTGGCGAAATCCATTTACGTCGCGTGATTTTTGCAACAGGTCGCAGCAAGGCATGGATAAATGGACGTCCGAGCAGCTTGTCCGAGTTAAAAGAAATTGGCCGCTTATTGGTACAACTTTATAGCCAACACAGCCAACAACAACTCTTAGAACCACCCTATCCAAAGCATTGGTTGGATCGTTATTATAATTTTTATCAGCCTGCTCAAGCCGTGCGTGATGCTTATAGCAAATGGCAAAAGGACATTCGTCAGCACCAAGCAGCACTCGACGCCCAAGCCACACGTAAGCAACGGATAGAAACGCTTGAACTTCAATTGGAAGAACTTGAAGACGTTGTGCAAACGGACTACAAAGAAATCGAGCAAGAATTTGACCGTCTCAGTCATCATGAACATATCATGCAAGATTGTAGCTATGGTCTAAATGCCCTCGATGACGCCGAGCAAAATATCAATCAAGAAATGGGCGCGATCATTCGTCGGATTGAATCGCATGCAGGACGTAGTGAACAACTTTCTGAAATTTATACGTCGCTACTGAACGCTCAAAGTGAAATTGAAGATGCGACAGCAAATTTACGTCAGTTTATTGATCGTCAAAGTTTCGATCCTGAACGTATGGACGAATTAAACACTAAACTCGAAGTTTTTCATCGCTTAGCGCGTAAATATCGTACTCAGCCTGAAGATTTAAAAAATGATTATGATGCGTGGCAACTTGAGCTAGAACAATTACATCAACTTGAAGATCCTGAAACCTTAGCTGAACAAGTAGAAGTGTCTCATCAAGACTTTTTAGCCAAAGCACAGCATTTGGATGATATTCGTCGTGAAGCGTCTACCCCATTGGCGAAGCAGTTGACTGAACAAGTGAAGCAGCTCGCGCTCCCAGAGGCTCATTTTGAATTTAAATTTGAGCCTCTAGAACAAGCTTCAAGTGAAGGTTTAAGCTTTATTCAACTGCTGTTCACCGCAAACAAAGGGATTCCTGCTCAGCCTTTAGCACGCGTGGCATCGGGGGGTGAATTGTCACGTATCGCCTTAGTCATGCAAGTAATGAATGCTGAAAAAACTGAATCCGAAGTCTTAGTCTTTGATGAAATTGATGTCGGGATCAGTGGCGGAACGGCAGAAATTGTCGGGCGCTTATTGGCTGATTTGGCACAGCATGTTCAAATTTTATGTATTACTCACCAAGCCCAAGTCGCTGCCCAATCTGACCAACATCTTTTAGTGAAAAAACGCCAAACGGATCCTGCAAGCAGTACCATTATCGAATTAGAAGAAGATGATCGGATTCAAGAGCTGGCTCGAATGACTGGTGGTGTGGAGATTAGTCAAACGACCTTACAACACGCAAAACAGTTGCGACAATTAAAATTTCAACATAGTTAATTTTTGATGTGTTCAAAAAAGCCTGTGGATTCAAAGTACACAGGCTTTTTTCTTAAACACACTATTTGACAGTCCCCTGATACACAAAGGCTTTCGAGCCTAAGCTATAGCGTAAATATTTATACTGCGGCTGATGTTGTTGATTGAGCAACATTACATCCACGTGTTTCGGACTGATTTTGAGATATTCATTACTGCTACGACGATCGGTTTCATAATGGCAGTCATAATCTACCGAGATTTGATCTAGTTTCTTTTGCTTAGTTTGAAATACATAAGATTTAAGTAACTGTTTTGGTCCAACTTCAACAGCTCTTAGATGATGTAGTCCACTGCAATTATCACCTTTATAATAACTCTTCACCAAATATACGGTTTTATTTTGGATGTTGACCGGCAAAATTTGATTGATATAGCCTGAGTCAAATTGATCTAAATGTTGCGTTTTTCCCGTTGCATATTGCACATAGCTGCTCCACTCCCCCATGGTGCCTCCGCCAGACACATCAAAACTATAAAATTTTAGTTTTTTATCTGGTGAATATTGCACATGAACAAAACCTTGCTTTTCGAGTTGCGTAAATCCGTAGTGAAAACTGCTCGGATCTGCCGCAATGACATCCACAATTTCACGTTCTATCGCTTCATTGACCTCATAAAAATTTAAGTTTTTATATTTTTTAATCACCTGAGATTCATGTTTTTGTAAGTCAGCGCTTCCTGCAAAGCCTGAAATAGGTAGGCTTGCACAGAGTGCCATCCCTATTATTTTTGAAAAATGTGTCATTGTTTTACCCTCAGTTTATCCTGCTATTTTAAGCAATCTCAGTCATCAATCACGTATATCTTCTCCTCGCTTTTGTACAGCTGTTGTTCAAATCACCAATCATCGCTTCACGATTCACCGCATTGTAGACCTGCCTTTACGATGAAGATTTTGATCATGTCCCTCACCGGTCGAGCATGACAAATATTGAATTTGCAGAAAAACTCATTGTTGAAAACTTGTGAGTCTAGTATGTTGATAAATACAACGTTATTCGAATGCAATTCACCCCAAGAATCAAACTTACCCCAATAAGGAGAAGCCATTAGGTGACTAAACAATACCTCACACACCGCTGCCTGATTGCTCCACCCGAAATGAACGATGAATTCTTTGCCAATACGGTGATTTATTTGGCGCGACATGATGAAGATGGCGCTCAAGGCATCATTATTAATCGTCCTTCAGGTTTACAGATCAAAGAACTCTTGAATGATTTGGAAATTGAGGCAGATAATGTGCATCCTCATGAAGTGTTGCAAGGTGGACCTTTGCGCCCAGAGGCAGGTTTTGTTCTTCATACCGGTCAACCGACATGGCATTCATCTATTGCTGTGGGTGAAAATGTCTGTATTACCACGTCTAAAGATATTTTAGATGCGATTGCACACAATGAAGGTGTGGGTCGTTATCAGGTGGCTCTAGGCTATGCCAGTTGGGGTAAAAACCAATTAGAAGAAGAAATTGCTCGGGGTGATTGGCTCATTTGTGACTCAGACATGGATTTAATATTTAACTTACCTTATGACGACCGCTGGGACGCTGCCTATAAAAAAATGGGCGTAGACCGCATGTGGTTATCATCTGAGATTGGACATGCCTGATTTACCACAATATCAAATGATTATGGCCTTTGACTTTGGCACACAAAAAACAGGAATGGCTGTGGGACAAGCCCTGATTGAAAGTGCAAATCCCCTACCACTCTTTCCCATGAAAGATGGCATTCCCAATTGGGATAATCTACTCAAGATTGTGAAACAGTATCAGCCGGATTTGTTTATCGTGGGTCTACCGCTCAATATGGATGATAGCGAATCTGAACTCTCCACACGTGCGCGTAAATTTGCACGACGTCTTCGCCACCAAACCAATATTGAAACCTTGATGGTCGATGAACGCTTAACGACACGTGAAGCGCGCGATGAATTAGATCATTATCAAGCCCAAGGCCGTGCGAAGAATCTTTCTGCCGACAGCCTTGCTGCAGCATTGTTTATTGAAAGTTGGTATCGAAACCCAGTGGGACTAAAGCCTTAAGCGCTTTCAACAAACAGGCAAATAAAAAAGCATCCGAAAAAGGATGCTTTTTTATGCGTAAAATTGATCACTCAATGCTACGCAAATGAAATGATTGGGGATAACTTAGTTTTTATCCACAATATGAATCGTGGTGGTTCGACCCGCGACAAAAGCCAACTGATCATGCGGCACTTCATCCAGTACAATTTTCACTGGTACACGCTGTGCCAAACGGACCCAACTAAAGGTTGGATTGACATTAGCCAGTAAACCATCAGTCGAGGTACGTTCACGGTCTTCAATCCCTGTTGCAACGCCTTGTACATGGCCTTTATAAACTTCAGAACTTCCCATCAGTTGGATTGTTGCTGGAGCGCCAACATAGATTTTATCCAGTTTGGTTTCTTCAAAATATCCCACAACATATAACTGTTGACGGTCAATTAAGGCCGCTACGGCTTGTCCTACTTTGACGTAATTCCCTGCTTTGAGTTCAAAGTTAGACAAAGTTCCATCTGTTGGTGCAACCACTTCTGAACGTTTTAAATTCAACTCAGCCAAATGCAAACTGCTATTGGCCGCTTCAATCAGGGCTTTTTGCTGCACCACACTGGCTTTGGCTTGTTCAATCGCTGCCTGAGTTTGTTCATGCTCTGCATGTGATTGATCACGTACTGCAAACATTTGATCTTGTTCTTGTTTTGAAATTGCACCGTCCATCAAACTTGCATAACGATTTGCATTTTTATCTGCAAGGTTGATATTGGCTTGTGACTTCACTAGATTTGCTTTGGCTTCAGCAAGCTGTGCTTCAGCCCCTGCCAGTCCTGCTTTGGCTTTCGCCAAGTCAGATTTGGCTTGCTCAACATCCAAGGCTTGACGTGCCACATCTATACGAAACAGCACTTGGCCTTTTTTCACTTGTTGGTTGTCTTGAACTAAAACGTCTGTGACCAAACCTGAAACATCCGATGACACTTGAATCACGTCACCACGTACCCGTCCATCACGCGTCCATGGTTCCGAATTGTAATAGTCCCAAATATGTTTCAGCGCAAGTAATGCGCCGCATAGCACGATTATCAA
Organism: Acinetobacter sp. YH12218; assembly: GCF_013417925.1. Taxonomy (NCBI): domain Bacteria; kingdom Pseudomonadati; phylum Pseudomonadota; class Gammaproteobacteria; order Moraxellales; family Moraxellaceae; genus Acinetobacter; species Acinetobacter sp. YH12218. The sequence continues at coordinate 76,903 of NZ_VPDB01000007.1, read as the reverse complement.
CAATACAGGCCGAACATATTTTCGGACATTCAAATTGGTCATACGATTACCTCAATCATTTCATTTTTTTAGGGGCTTAGAACTGGCAGAAAATAAAGATTTCATGCACCAGCCAAAGCAACATCACAAATACACCCAAATAAAAAATATTGGGCATCGGCACCCAATCTTGCGCCATCCATCGGTCAAGCAAACGCATGATGATCCGCAATAACAGATAGGCCAATACCGCTTGAATCAATAGAATGGGCACATAGACGCCATACACATTTAGCTCACCCATGTTGTGCCTCGACCTGTAAATTATCTGGTGTTTGCTGTGTTAGGACATGACACAAACTGCTTTGAATATTGTTCAGTGAATACTGAATACGATGTAAAACATCATCATTCTCAATACCCTGAACGGCCTGATTCAATCGTTGAATTCGCTCTACAATTTGCTGTTTCAAGCTCATAGACACATTCTTTTGCCCTTGTTCCATGGCACGAAAATAGTCATCTAAATCTTGTTGTAACTCTTCGAGTTCGCTGAGCAGTGCATCATTCGGATCGAGTTTATTCATCAGTTCTTGCAAGCGGGTCAAATCAATCACCGCACTGGCTTCCACCAAAGCCCACTCGATCTGTTGTTTCAAGTTCCCTGATTGCACCATTTTGCTATTTAGGATGCCGATTCGGTCCAACATACTGCGTAAATGCACCCGAAACGGTAAGCCGTATGGCAGATATAAAGCCTGACGCAGTGCCTTGTAATGCTGTGAAAGTATGCGTTGGGCCGTCATATCTGGTGACATTGCACGCACTAAATGAATAATAAACACCGAAATAATGGGTCCCAAAACCGTCCCAATCGATGCATCAAAGAAAAACACCTGATCGAGGCTAAAGCGGTTTTGAAAATTCAGTCCCATGATGGTGCCCATCAAAAGCGGCAAGCTGATCCCAATCAAAGGCGGATGTAAAAACAGCATCAAACAGAACATCACAAACGGTGCTAACACCACGATCAACTGCCAAAAGGCGGTCACATGCGGGAAAATGCCATAGGCGTAGATAAAGACCACGACCGCTGCATACATATTCGCGCGAATAAACATTTTCAATGCAGGAACAGGATTATCCATTGCCGTTAAAATACAGGCACTGATCGCAGCCATTTCAGCCATCATAAATCCAGCTTTCCAACCACTAACGATCCAAAAACCCGTGGAAATTAAAATAATTAGACAAGCAGACACTCCGCCACGAATAGCAACCCCCGCATCTCGGTGCAAAGTCGGATAATGACTATTGCTCAAGGCGGTCAGTGTGGCTGGTAAAGTTGAGTCGCCTTGCTGTACCCGCTGCCAAAGCAAGCGAATCGCACGGATATTCTGAATAAAATGGCGAATATCCATTTTTAGACTGCCCAAAATCACCTGCTGTGATGGCAATGCCTGTGCATGAATGTGTTGAAAATCTTGCTCAAATTGTTCAGGTAATTGATTAAGTTCACTTTCCTCAATCTGATGTTGATCTAATAAAAACGCGACAATATGTTCATGGGCTTGCTTGAGTGCCGTCCGATAATGTGTGTCCAGACTGTCTAATTGTTTCATCTGTTCAGACATGGCCACCAAGTTACTGACCAACAAACTCAACTGATGCAAGATTTCCTGCAATGGACGTGTCATGCCTTTTAAGGTGGATTTTTCATAAGACAAATGCACCGCCATGACATGTATATCCGCGATATCTCGTGCAATATTGCCAAGATTTTTAGAATAATTTTCTAGCTCAGCAGGCTCTAATAAAATCTGATCAAAAATTTCTTTGGTATCGGCAAAGGTTTTGCTCACGCGTGTTTCGACTGCAGGGCCAATATGCATTGGAAATAATGTCGTGGTCACGATGGCACTACAGACCACACCCACCGTAATTTCGAGAAAACGCCCCAAAGCCATATCGAAAATCGAAGCGGTATCAATAAAATGCACCACGTTAAAACAGATAATGACCGTGGTATAACCCGCCAACATGGAAACATAACTACGAGGCGTACGGTCTAGCAGTGACAAATACAGGCAAAACCCAACCCAAACCGCCAAAAACACTGTAAACAGTACTGGCATATGGATGAGATGTGGCAGTGCCACCACCGACACGGCCGCCCCTAAGAACGTCCCTAATACACGATACAAACTTTTTGAAGACGTCATGCCTGAATATGGATTCGCGATCACGAAAACGGTGCCAATCGCCCAAATCGGATATGCCAAATTCAGTACAAAGGCCACATACAATGCAAGCATGCCCGCGATGAACGTTTTGGTCGCAAAAATCCAGTCCATTTTATTGGGCCGAAAAGCGAGTATTTGTTTCGTCAGCAGCATGATGGATCTCGGTGGCTTGCTTCTTTTTAGTGAAAACGGCCTCGTATCGAATGCTTAAACATTCGATAGCATAACCTGTATCACGGCACAGGAATGACTAGAAATTTCAATAAGTAAAGAAGCGATTCAAATCGTGTTTCAAACCATTTGAATACAAAAAGTAATGTACAACATTGCCTGCGCATCGAACAGATGGGCAATATTTATTCAATATAGGATATTTTCATAGCAATTTTGCTAAAAAAACAAACCGAAGTCAATGAAAATATCTTATTTTGATAATTCAACTATATTTTAAATGAGTATTTCAGGTTTTTACTATGCTTTTATCAGGATGACCCAAGAAACCCTGTGATATTTCAGATTTGTTTCATTTCCAGTGTAGAAAATCGCAACATCAGGCCGAGCAATTTGTTATAAAGTAACTTAACGATTCATTTTTTATTGTGACCAAGCAGGTTCTTATGGCGCTTTCCAGTTTTGGTAAAATTCTCACCGTACTCGACTTATTTTCAGTTGCTCGTCCCATCATCAATGTCGACATTATTAGTGAAGAATTAGGCTTATCTAAACCAACGAGCTATCGCTATTTAAAAGAACTGGTTTCTGCTGAATTATTGCAGCGCCTCAGTGGGACTTCTGGCGATTACACACTGGGTTCAAAAATTGCTGTGCTTGATTTTATTTCTCGCACCACCGATCCATTGGTGCAAATTAGCATTCCCTTCATGAAAGAAATTGTGGAACGCACAGAGTCTTGTTGCTTATTGACGCATCTGAATATCGACTCTTGTATTGATGTGCATCATGAACTTTACAAAGACTATACTGCCTTGGCTTATGGTCGAGGTAGCCCGCGTCCGATGTATAAAGGCTCATCATCTAAAGTGATTTTGTCCCAGTTACCCAAGCAACGGATTTTAGATTATTACCACCGTTTTGCAGATGAATTATCTCAAGTTGGTTTTGCGCATAATGAAGAAGAATTTATGCAGCAAATGAAAAAGATTAAAAAGCAGGGTTACTATTTTTCCAATGGTGAAGTTGACCCGAATATGTCGAGCCTATCGATTCCGATTAAGTTTTCCAGTAAAGAACCCCCACTTGCTTTGACCCTATTGGCGTCTAAAAATCGTTTTGAATTTATGAATTTTCAAAAAGTCGTAGAAATGATGCAAGACTGTACAGCGCGTATTGAGAAAAAATACAGCAGTATGATGGAAGAATCGGACGCCATTTAAATCTGATCTGTTTGCGCATAACTGATGCAATATTGTAAAGATGCTATTTAATTAATCTGATAAATCCATGTTGTTAATTGAATTTATTAATTATAAACTCCAGAAAGATTATCATAATATGATTATTGTTCTTTAGCAGTCATCTCAATCATGTGTTCCATGATTTCAGTTGATTGTCGCTATACTCTTCCTCAGAGAAAGAAAAAAGCTCATCTAGATATGGGCTTTTTTTATGGCTGTTGATCATAGAAATAACGAAAGGTTAAATTCACCCTCGGCTCGGTCACGTTCATCGACTTCATTAGGGCATGCTTCCAATACCGTTGGGTTTGCCCACGCATCACGATCAACTGTCCACTTTGCAGTAAAAGCTGTACTTTCTCTTGGGTGCTTTTATGTTTAAAGCAAAACTTTCGGCTTGCGCCAAAACTTAAAGATGCGATCACCACCTGCTGTGTGGGTGAAAGTAAAGACGGCTCATCATCACTATGCCACCCTACCGCTTGCGTACCATTTTCGTATAAATTGGCCAAACAGGAATTAAACGCCTGACCCACCCGTTGCTCAATATGTTGCTTTAAGCGTAGTAAAGCTGGATTCCAGATCAATGCCTGCTTTTGCATGCCTGAATAGTGATACTCATAATGAGCATCTCCATACCAAACCACTTTTCGTTCCGTTTGAAAATACTGTCCATGCAAAATGACTTCATCATGCTGCCAAGCCAACTGCGTGAGGAAATAGCGTAAATATTTTTCACTGTCTTCAGCATTGAAGATCAGTCCATAATCTTTAACTTCACCATCATAGGGCAGCAGATTTGCATGCGGTTCAGGTGCAAATAATTCAAAATTCATCGGTTCAACTCAACACTGTTAGGCGCAGCACCGTGATGCTGATGTCGTGAATAAATTTAAAAATATCTTAGCTGAAAAACGCTCGTCACAAATCAAAACATTGTCATCGCTTGTCGCATTGAATTTTCAGTCTTAGACTAAAGCTCATATTCACAATAAAAATAATTGCTTATGAACCTGTGGCAACTTTTCCAAAAATTACGCCCATTTGTACAGCCATACCGCTGGCTGGTGGTCGTGACGCTGATCTTGACCTTAATTGGCTCACTCACGGCACAGGTGAATGCCCTGACACTCAAATATGCCGTAGACAGCATCAATCAGCTTTTACAACAAGGCCTCGGTCTAGCCAATGGTTGGCATATATTAATCACCATCACCGTAGTCTTACTGGGAAAAGAAGTCATCAATGCCATCGTGCAATTTGGACAAAAATCGTTTGGTGAAAAGTTACGTATTTTAATTTCTCAGGATTTGTCCCAAGGCATTATTGAAAAATTTATCACCTATCGATTGGCATTCTTCGATCAACAAGACAACCAAGCAGGTAAGCTCCAAACTCGAATTGATCGGGGTGTCAGCTCGCTCACACGACTAGTTCAAATCTTTTTTATTGATATTTTACCATTATTTACCAGTGCCATTATTGCACTGGGCTTAATGTATTATGCCAATGTTTGGGTTGGTGTGGTGGCCACAATTATCGTGCCGATTTATTTTTGGCTGACCTTCAAACAATCACAAAAACTGGCAGGCAAACGCCGTGCCCTACGCGATAATTTTGAAAAGAAAAATCAGGGTATTCTGAGTATTATCAATTCGATAACGGTCATTAAATCTTTTAACAAAGAAGCCGTCGAATCGAAAAAACAATTAAATCTGCAAAAGTCGCTGACTGAAAACCAAATGCAGACACGGCAAACCAGTTATATCTTTGACGGACTCAAAACCTTTATCGAACAGGTCGGTGTGGTACTGATCATCATTCTGACAGCCTATTTTGTTTTGGATGGGCAAATGAGTATCGGGATGATTATGTATCACGTGTTGTTATTTAATAACGTCTCTGCCCCGATTCGCTCGCTGCATCGTATCTATGATGAAATTAACTCTGCGATGATTTATTCGGAAAGCTTCTTTAATATCTTAGAAGCGGATCATGAAATTGAAACCAGTGGCACTGCCCAACCTACGATTCAAGGTCAATTTGAATTGAGCAATGTCGACTTTAGCTATCCCAATGGTTTTCAGGCATTGCACCGCATCAACATGACCATCCAACCGAATAAAATCACCGCATTGGTTGGTTTATCTGGCGCTGGTAAATCGACATTAATTAGCTTATTAGATAAGTTTTATCATCCTCAAGCGGGCAATATCAAACTCGATGGCATCGACCTAGAACAAATTGATACGCAGTATTTACGTGAAAATATTGGTTTGGTTTTACAAAAAAATCATATTTTCCCAGGTTCAATTTTTGAAAATATTCGCTATGGCAAAAGTACAGCCACAGAGCAAGAAGTCTTTGATGCAGCACGAAAAGCCTCGATCCATGATCAGATCTTAAAACTTCCACATGCCTATGAAGCCGATGCCCTACTGCTTTCGGGTGGACAACAACAGCGCATTGCCTTAGCACGCATGTTCCTGAAAAATCCACCGATTATTTTCTTGGACGAACCGACGGCTAGTTTAGACGCGATCGCTGCTGAACAAATTAAAAATAGTCTGGATCAAATTAAACAAGGGCGTACCGTCATCATGATTTCACATAGTTTGTCGCAAATTATCGATGCCGATTACACCTATGTGATGAAAGACGGACAAATCGTAGAACACGGGGAGCATCATGATTTGTACCATCAAGAAGGTGCCTATAAGCAAATCTTCGATGCGATGGCGAAAAGTTTAAATATTGACAAAATTGCCCGGACTTTTGAGGAAGACGAAGAAACACATAGTTAATTTTAGACCGAAAAAAGCCCATCGTTTGATGGGCTTCGTTCATATTTGTTTTATTCAATTAACGCTGAACTTTTTGCTCAATTTCTTCAACACTGGTGTGACGGACATCTAGACCTTTCACCATATAAATCACCTGTTCAGAGATATTTCGAGCATGGTCACCAATACGTTCAAGTGAACGCAGCACCCAAAGTACATTCATCACCCGAGTAATATGGCGTGGATCTTCTATCATATACGTCATGAGGGTACGGGTTGCCGATTGATACTCGCGGTCAATATCAGCATCGGCCAAAAGGACACGTAAAGCCTGATCTACATCCAAACGTGCAAAGGCATCAAGCGCATCATGAATCATCACGCGGACTTGGTTGCCAATATGACGTGTTTCCATATAACCACGCGGTGAACCACCCTCTTCACACAAGCTTTGTGCAATACGGGCAATTTTTGCCGCTTCATCACCAATCCGTTCTAAATCGGTGTTGGCTTTCGACATCGCAATCACCATGCGTAGATCAATCGCAGCAGGATGACGACGCGCCAAAATTAGGGTGAGCGCTTCATCAATTTCAGTTTCCATACGGTTCACCGTATTGTCTTGAAATTGAACATCAATCGCCATCGTTGCATCCGTATCCAATAAGGCATGAATGGCATTTGCAACCTGTTGCTCCACCAAACCACCCATGGTCATAAATTTGGTATGCACATCCTGCAACTCTTCATTGAATTGCGAAGAAATGTGATGATTTAAAACAGGATTATTAGGCAAAGCGAGTCTCCACTACAACGTGAATCGGCAGATTTTAGTGCCATATTAAAGCATATTGATTGTGAAACTTTTATGACCATGGATTATTTCTTTAGTAGGATCGATGGCTGATTTTTCTGATCGACCAACCATGCATTCATTTCCACTAAATCAGCTTCCGTTAATTTCCCAACGGAGGCTTTGAGTTGTAATACATGTATTAAATAATCGTACTTGGAATTTAAATAATCTTGACGGGCTGAAAAGGCATTACGCTGTGCCAGTAGCACATCAACCATAGTTTTCAGACCTTCCTGATACTGGGCTTGTGATGCTAAAGACACTTGCGCGGAAGAATCCATCGCGGCTTTACGTGCCTGTAATTTACTTTGATCCGTTTCGACTTGCATATAAGATTTTTTTACATCGGTTTGTGCTTTTCGAATTGCTGCATCCACCTGTGCTTGGCTTTTTTCAACATTGATCGCTGCTTGCTTAATGGATTTCTGTGTCCGTCCGCCATTAAACACATTCCAGTTCATTTCAATCCCCACCTGATCAAATTGACCATCTTGCGACATGATGGATTGTGGACTTTGCTTGTTATAACCATAGGTCCCTACCGCTTCAATCTGAGGATATAAGGCAGCTTTTTCGACGCGTTTGCCATCTTCCGCATAACGTTGTTGCATACGCGCTTGTAAAATGCCTAGGTTCTGCTCCTGAGCCAGTTCTTCCCACGCTTGTACATTGTTTGGAATCGGTTTTTCAAAATGAAAATCTTCACGTAACACCGCCAAATTTTCTCGATATGGCCCAATCAACTGTTGTAATTGTTCCTGCGCCAAAACCAATTGAACATTAGTCGCCATGCGGTTGGCCCGAGCATTTTGATATTGAGCATTGGCTTCGCTGACATCACTTTTTGCCACCAAACCTTCTTTTAATTTAGCATTCATCATGCGCAGCTGTTCAGATAGCGCCTGTTCTTCTTGTAAGTTGGCAACCGTCAATGCTTGCTGACGTAGGACATTAAAATAAGCTTCGGATACATTTAAAATATGATCTTGTTTTTGAATCCGCAGATTGATTTCACTTAAATTAATCGAGGTCTTGACTTGCTTCAGCCCTTCCCATGCATCCCAACGAAAAATGGGCTGACGGGCAGTAAGCGCAATTTGTCTTGTTGTGGTGCTGTCTGGCATGATCAGCCCGGCTTGAGCGCCACTTTGGTTGGAATTTTGATTTTTTCGGGTCACATTTCCGGAGATTGTTACCGTCGGGAGTAAGTTCCCATTGGCAATCCCCAAATTCAATTTATCCGCTTCATATTGTAGTTTATTGGCTTGCCAATTGGGGTCTTCTTGTTTTGCACGTTCATAAGCTTGCACAAGGTCTAGCGCACACGCCCATTGACTCGTGAAAAGCAAACAAAGACCCACCACAACTTTTTTGTTCATTTTTTTTGTAAATTCCTAATATTCAAATACCCGAGATTGAATATTCAAGCCTAAAACTAAGCAGATACTAATCATATCCTTGCAAATTTCCGTATGATTTTTATTAATTTTTTATATCAAATGCGACAAAACCGGATAATTTCAGTCGTTTTCGGACACTACTCACAACGCTATAACAAAGAACTGTACAATAGTACACATATTGCACGTGTTTCATCTATAAAATAGTCGTCATTCCATCGGACAATACCACTTCTATAGCGCATCGAGTTCCTGTGTCAAAATTTTTTCAGCTGCCTGCAAAGTTTAGTGCAATGTTTTTATGTTTCAGTATGTTGAATGGATGCCAACAACAGCCTGAACCTGAACCTGCACCAGAGTTTCCCAACAATAAGACTGTTCAAAAAGAAGCAGTCGATTTGTCTTTGCTATGCAAAAAACTTGAAAAAAATATGCTGGAAATTGATGATCAACGCACAACTTTCGCTTTAGAACAAATCAACCAAGATCTCAAAGTCTGTCTGCCATTGTTAAAAGCGGACGAACAAAAAAAATTACTGCGCTTGTCCAATCAAATGTATCGCAACTTTTTACATGTTGAACGTACGGCTCAACAGCAAATGGCGTTCGAACAATTTGCCTTTGATATGGCTCAGCATCCCACCATTCAACAAAATCATTATGAGCAGCTCACCGCCCGAGATCAGTATTTACTGAAACATAAAGGCCAAGCCTATGTGGAATTGTTCGATGCAGGTGAAGGACAGTTACGCTATCGCCGTAGTCCTGAATATTTAGCCAAAATTTTTGCGCCTTATATGCAAGAATCTGAGCAAGTCTTTATTGAAAAACTGGCTGAACAAAATGCACAACCTGCCTTGCTGCAACAAAGTTTAGCCATTGAGCCACAAGAGATTGCGACACGTGCAATTTTTTGGGAAGACTATCTCAAACAATATCCAGATAGCCCCTACAAAAAAGATGCACAACAATTACTATATCAATATAGCCAGTTGTTATTTATTGGTTCGGCACATAGCCCAGTTTCTAATGATTTTTCAGACCGCCTCAGTATTCAAGCCAGTTCTTTAGAAGAAATTGAACGCTTGGCTCAATTAAAAAACTCCAAATTGGCAGATCAGGCGCGTTTATTTTTAAAATTATTAGATCAAAATACTGCTGCATCTAATCAGCGATCAGAAGCGCAGCTGTTGAATTTAATTGGTGTCCGCAATCCTGATCCGCATTATAAGAAAGACTGTTTTAGTGACGCCATCTGTGTAAATCAGTCCTCTACTTAGCCAATGCAAGTTCAATTGCACATGTGCCTAGCCAAAATTCTGCACTGCAAAATCGATGAAAAATAACACTGTTTTAAAACAGCCTTCATGCTAATATCCGCACAAAGCTTGACGGAGCGCAGGTAATTTCCTGCTGAGATCATCTAAATTTAGTTCGCTAAATTTAAGGATGAGTACCGTTGAACCTGATCAGGTTAATACCTGCGTAGGAATCAAGCCATCTAAAAACTTAAGCCCTTCTTATCTCTTGGTTTTACGCCTTTATTTTCAGGTGAATCCATCAGATAAACTGCCACGTTTTTGGTCGTGCTTGATTCGTTGATGTCATTCATAAGGATCATTGCAATGAACCAATTAACGAATCTCACCGCTTCAGATCGCGCTGCTCAACATGAACAAGATGCTAAAGATCTCACTCGTATTCTCCCTGCGTCAAAGAAAGTCTATATCCAAGGCTCACGTCCAGATATTCGCGTCCCAATGCGTGAAATTAGCCTTACAGATACGCCTACAGGTCTGGGTGGAGAAAAAAATCTGCCGATCATGGTTTATGACACCTCTGGTGCTTATACCGACCCCAATATTCAAATTGACCTGAATCAAGGTCTACCTAATGTCCGTGAATCTTGGATCGAGTCTCGAAATGATACGGAAATACTCGATACCTTAACTTCAAAATTTGGACAAGAGCGTCTTCGAGATATTCGTACTGCAGAGATTCGTTTTGCGCATATTTCAAAACCCCGTCGCGCTCGTCGTGGACACAATGTCTCTCAAATGCACTATGCCAAACAAGGCATCATCACCCCTGAAATGGAATACATTGCAATTCGTGAAAATCAGCGCCAGCGTGAAGGTGTTGATATGCGCCAACATGCCGGTCAAAATTTTGGCGCACGCAATTTAACTGAAATCACCCCAGAATTTGTACGTCAAGAAGTGGCTGAAGGTCGTGCCATTATCCCTGCCAACATTAACCACCCTGAATGTGAACCGATGATTATTGGTCGTAACTTCTTGGTGAAAATCAATGCCAACATTGGTAACTCAGCGCTCGGCTCAAGCATTGATGAAGAAGTGGCAAAAATGACGTGGGCAACTCGTTGGGGCGCTGACACCATTATGGATTTATCGACAGGTAAAAATATCCATGAGACCCGCGAATGGATTATTCGCAACTCACCTGTACCGATTGGCACCGTACCGATTTACCAAGCTTTAGAAAAAGTTGATGGTGTCGCAGAGGACTTAACCTGGGAAATTTTCAAAGACACACTGATTGAACAAGCCGAGCAAGGTGTCGATTATTTTACGATTCACGCAGGCGTACTGCTTCGTTATGTTCCACTCACCGCCAACCGTTTAACAGGTATTGTGTCACGTGGCGGATCCATCATGGCGCAGTGGTGCTTAGCGCATCATGAAGAAAACTTCCTGTATACGCATTTTGATGAAATCTGCGAAATCATGAAAGCCTATGATGTGTCATTCAGTTTAGGTGATGGTTTACGTCCGGGGTGTATTCAAGATGCTAACGATGAAGCTCAATTTAGTGAATTACGCACCTTAGGTGAATTGACTCACCGGGCATGGGAACATGATGTGCAAGTCATGATTGAAGGCCCAGGCCATGTCCCAATGCACATGATCAAAGAAAATATGGATCTACAACTCGAGGTTTGCAAAGAAGCACCTTTTTATACCCTTGGGCCGCTCACCACCGATATTGCCCCGGGCTATGACCACATTACCTCTGCGATTGGTGCGGCAATGATTGGTTGGTACGGCACCGCGATGCTGTGTTATGTGACCCCGAAAGAGCACCTTGGTCTACCAGATAAAAAAGACGTCAAAGATGGCATTATCACCTACAAAATTGCAGCCCATGCCGCAGACCTTGCCAAAGGTCATCCCGGTGCGCAGGCCCGTGATAATGCATTGTCGAAAGCACGCTTTGAATTCCGCTGGGAAGACCAATTTAATCTGAGCTTAGACCCTGATACAGCACGCAGCATGCATGATGAAACTATGCCGAGAGAAGCACATAAATCGGCCCATTTTTGTTCCATGTGTGGACCTAAATTTTGCTCGATGAAAATCACACAAAATGTGAGAGATTATGCAAAAAATCAGCAAGATATGCAGCTTTCTTCAGAATCTAATCCTGAAATTGAGACAGGTTTACAAAGCATGAAAGCGGCCTATCATGAACATGGTCAAAAGTTGTACCATAAAGTGTAAAGCTTAAAAAAAATCTTTTGTATTCAACAAAATCTCGGTTAGGATGAAATGGAAGATTTCATCCTAATTAGCGCTTATGAATATTATTAAACAGGCCACATATAACAAAAAAGATTACAGCATTGAAGGGCGTGAACATCTTTATAAAGGCTTTATTCAAGTTGAAAAAGTTCTGCTTCGACACCGCTTATTCCATCAAGACAGCATGATTCCAACCATTCAGCGTGAATTGATTCATCGTCCTGAAGCAGCAGGTGTGCTGATCTATAGTCATCAACAACAAAAATTTGCCTTAATTGAACAATTCCGCATTGGGGCGATTGATGATGAAACTTCGCCATGGCAACTAGAGATTATTGCCGGCGTGCTCGATGGTGATGAATCTGCTGAAAGCTGCATCCGCCGTGAAAGTTTGGAAGAATCAGGCTGTGAATTAGATGCACTACAGCATTTATTTAGTTTTTATCCCTCTGCGGGTGCCTGCGCGGAATTATTCCACCTTTATAGTGCTGAAGCAGAACTGCCTGAACATGGAGGAGTCTTTGGCATGCCTGATGAAGGAGAGAATATTCAATTGCATATCTTAAACTATGCTGATATTCCTGAATTATTAACCAATGGTCGGCTAAAAAACGCACCTGTCATTATGGCCTTGCAATGGTTACAACAACAAATACATACTACAAGGAATGTCTAAGGGGAAGGACATGACTTTAAGGGATACACCACAATACGACTGGACACTGATCCAGATCTCGGACACACATTTAATGGATCAGGAAGATCTTGAATTTGTCCGCATGAATCCAGAGCAGAGTTTTCACGATGTGATTCAACAAATTCAGTTGAACCATCATCACATCGATACGCTTGTCCATACTGGCGATCTTGCACAAGTGCCGGTAGAGCGTACCTATGCGCGTTATCTCGAATATATGCAACAGCAGCCGTTTCCGTTTTATCAGATTCCGGGGAACCATGACGAAACGTCTTGCTTCCCATTTCATCAACAGGAAGATCGTGCTCACTGCATCGCATTAGGCAATTGGTGTCTGATTTTACTGAACAGTGCGGTTAAAGGAAAAGTGGATGGTTGGGTATCACAACAGCAGTTGGAACAATTAGATCAGTTACTCACAGCACACCCACAGCAACACATCATTGTGGCATGCCACCACCACCCTTTTGCCATGCAATCGCATTGGATAGATCAGCATAAACTAAAAAATGCTGAACATCTCATAGATGTGCTTTCACGCCATGACAATGTCAAAATTGTACTATGCGGACACGTACATCAAGACTCGTCTAATCAATGGCGCAATATTCAGTTTTTATCGACGCCTTCGACCAGTGTTCAGTTCAAACCGCATAGTGAAAATTTTGCCTTAGATGAGGCTTTACCAGGGTATCGTGCACTCTATCTGAATGATAATGGTGAATTTAAAACTGAAGTTGTTCGGGTCAAATTGAAACAACCTCAAATTAATGTTGAAATTTCAGGTTATTAACTTTTCAATTTGATTTTTTTGCTTTACTTTATGCCTTCTAAAGGAAAAGTGATAGTTAGAATCCAAACATCAAAGACTATCAATAAGCAGAAAAAGTCTATATGATGACGACCCCCACAGAAGGAAACTCTGTGTTGGGTGGATAAAAAACTTGCATATCACCATATTTTTTGCGTATAGATATATGCATATGATGAGGAATGCCCTATATGGCGAATGACAACCAAAATCAAGTCTTAGACGAACAAACTGATGTAGTAGACGAAAAGTCTACCAAACGCGTGCGCAAATCAAAGCCAAAGGCGACTGAAGGTGGTTCTACTGCAAGCTTATTTGGTATTGAACCTTATCAGCCTAAAAAGAATGAAGAATACATGTCTGAAGGGCAACTTGAGCATTTCCGCCACATTTTATTGGCGTGGAAAGCTGAGTTAATGTCAGAAGTAGACCGTACTTTGAATACCATGCAAGACGAAAATACTGCGCTTCCAGATGTGAACGACCGTGCAACGCAAGAAGAAGAATTTGCGATTGAACTTCGTACACGTGACCGTGAACGTAAACTGATCCGTAAAATTGAACAATCAATTGAAGCGATCAAAAATGATGACTATGGTTTCTGTGAAACGTGTGGTATCGAAATTGGTTTACGTCGCCTAGAAGCGCGCCCAACAGCGACTTTATGTATCGACTGCAAAACACTTGCAGAGATCAAAGAGAAGCAAAATAACGGTTAATTGTGACTGTCGATGATTCCTTAGCTGAGCCTAGCTCAGCTCTTGCGCAGCGGCGAAACGATGTTTCGCTGACTCGCTACTCAGGTCGGTTTGCGCCATCGCCAACCGGCCCTTTGCATTTTGGCTCTTTAATTACAGCAGTCGCAAGCTACTGCGATGCCCGTGCCCATCAGGGGCAATGGGTGGTTCGTATCGAAGATACCGACATTCCACGTATATTTCCCGGCAGCGAAGAACACATCTTACGTTGTATTGATGCATTTCAATTCGAACCAGATACCGAGATCATTTTCCAAAAAGACCGCCTTGAAATCTATGAGCAAGTCATTGCGCATTTGCATGCCCAAGACTTGGTCTATGCTTGTCAATGCACCCGAAAAATGCTCGGTTCGAATCATATCTATCAAGGTACATGTCGTAATCTTGGTCTTCCCCTTCAGGATCAGGCCATTCGAATTAAAGTCGATGCACAGAACATTTGTTTTACCGACCGCTTACAAGGGACGCATTGCTCCAATCTGCAGCAAGATTTAGGTGACTTTATCTTAAAACGCCGTGATGGCATTATTAATTATCAACTTGCTGTCGTGGTGGATGACTACCTACAAGGGATGACCCATGTCGTACGTGGGGCTGATCTTTTGGACAATACCGAACGTCAAATTTGGCTCGGACAGGTTTTGGGTTATCCGCGCCTTGAATACATGCACTTGCCATTGGCAATGAATGATCAGGGACAAAAACTGTCAAAACAGAATATGGCTCAAGCTCTTGATTTAAGCCAAGCGGCACCTTTATTACAACAAGCATTGCAAGCCCTACACCAACCGCCAGTCGACTTGGATACGCCACGTATTATGCTACAACAGGCGATTGCGCAGTGGGATATTCAACAAATTCCCCATGGCACAGCATTGCCTCAAATCTATCAATAAACCCACATCCCTATCTGCGCCAATCACTCGATATTCAATTGAATTATGCTTTAATAAAGTGATCAATCGACCATTGGAGAGCCTAATGTTTTTTATTTTTGGATTTGGTCCGAAAACCAAAGTCATTGAAAAGAGCCAATTTACTTGCCCTGTGTGCCGCAGTAGAACTCAGTATGAGTTAAAACAGCAACGTAATTATTTTTCTTTATTTTTTATTCCATTGATTCCACTATCTAAAGCCAAGGCGAGCTTGGTCAAATGTCTCCATTGTGGAACGGAGATGCCGGCGAGTGTCCTCCACCATGCATCTCCCGATCCGCAACGAGATACGAATTTAGAAGCTTGATTCTTCTTTACTTGGGTTCACTTCTTTGGTCGTCGCATCGATCTTTAAGATCAGACTCACCATAACCGCACAGATAATCAGAGAAGACCCCCCATAACTAATAAACGGCAAGGTCAAACCCTTGGTTGGAAGCATGCCCATGTTCATGCCTGCATTCACCAAAATTTGCAGCAAGAAGATAATACTGATGCCATAAGCCAAGTAGCCTGCACGTAAGTATTGATGACGCAAGGCACGATGACCAATGCGAATACAGCAGACCAACATCACAAATGACAGCGTCAATACAGTCAAAATCCCAAAGAAGCCAAATTCTTCACCCAAAACCGCCAACATGAAGTCGGTATGTGCCTCAGGTAAATACGACATTTTTTGAATACTATGACCTAAGCCGACACCAAACCATTCACCACGACCAAAAGCCATTAATGCATTCGACAATTGGTAGCCTGCACCTAATGGATCATTCCATGGATTTGAGAACGACATCAACCGCTCTAAACGATAAGGTTCAAATAAAATCAAGAACACAAAGGCCATGATGATCGCACCAAAGGCAATTGCGAACTGAATCAACGGTGCACCTGCGAGGAAGAATACCCCTAGCATGGTTAAGGCAATCACCACCGTCGCCCCTAAATCAGGCTCTGCCATGACCAAACCGACAGTTGCAGCCATAATCACTGCCAAACGCACCAAGCCCTTAATATTATTACGGACTTCTTCGGCACGCCGTACCACATAGTCTGCGGTAAATATCGCCATCATGACTTTGGCGACTTCCGAAGCCTGTAAGGTGAAACCAGCGATCCGAATCCAACGCTTAGAACCATTGACTTCAGTACCTACCGCCAAAACGGCAGCTAACAGGACAATGGTCACAATCCATAAAAAGAAGGTGTTGTTAAACCAGACATTTAACGGCACTTTATAAGCGATATACGCAGCCATGGCGGCAGCGGCAATCGAAATCCCGTGTCGTGAAATGTAATGGAAGGCATTTTCATGCATACGCTCTGCATAAGGCATCGAAGCAGATGCCACCATGATCGAACCAATACACAACAATGCCAAAACACAGAACATTAAAACATTGCGCACGTTGACCTCGGCAGGTAACCGAGGAATCCAACGCTCTACAACTTCATTTATTCTATTTATGGTCGTCTGAGCTAACCCAGCCATACAACTTTCCTTATCGTTCTTTTAAACGAGTGCATTCACACAATCAACAAATTGGTGCCCACGCTCACTGTAGCCTTTAAACATATCAAAACTTGCGCACGCTGGAGACAATAACACCACATCATTGGCTACCGCATTTTGTTGGCACAGCTCAACCGCTTGTTTCAAACTTTCAGCATGAATCAGCGTGGTTGTCCCTTCAACCGCTTTTTCAATAATTGGACGATCTTCACCAATCAACACCGCAACTTTGGCATATTTTGAAAGTGAATCACGTAGCGCAGTAAAGTCCTGCCCTTTGCCTTGACCACCTAAAATAATCGCCACTTTACCGCCTTTGGCTTCAATCGCGGCACCTAGACCATCAATCGCAGCTAAAGTCGCACCAATATTAGTGCCTTTAGAGTCGTTATAATAACGAACACCATGCACTTCTTTCACAAATTCACAGCGGTGTTCTAAACCTTTAAAGGTTTTCAAAGTTTCCAACATGCCTTCTAGTGGCAAACCAATCGCTTCACCCAAAGCTAAACATGCCAAGGCGTTTGCCACATTATGTGTCCCTTGGATATACATGTCTGCACTTTTCAGTAAACGCTCACGGCCACGTGCCAACCAAATTGTGCCATCAGTATCGCGTAAAATACCGAACTGATTCATATCTGGTGCATTTAAGCCAAAGCTTTGCATTGGAGTAATATCTGGAACCAATGGACGTGTTAATGAGTCATCACGGTTATACACGACTTTTTTCACCGCTTGGAAAATACGATGCTTCGCAGTGTGATAGCCCATCATATCGCCATGACGGTCCAAATGGTCTTCACTCATGTTCAACACAACAGCCACTTCTGCGGCCAAGTTCGACGTGGTTTCTAATTGAAAACTTGAAAGCTCTAAAACATAAAGCTCTGGATCATCTTTGGTGAGATCCAAAGCTGGACGCCCTAAGTTGCCACCCACTGCCACTTTTTTGCCTGCATCTGCTGCCATAAGACCAAATAAAGTCGTTACGGTACTTTTCGCATTCGAACCTGTAATTGCGACAATCGGCTTATCTGTCGCACGACGTAAAATTTGAATTTCTGAAACCACAGGAATGTTGGCTGCAATGGCCGCCTGAATTTGCGGTAATTTTGGATCTAGCCCCGGGCTGATAATAATTTCTTCTGCTTGGAGTAATAAATCTTGGTCCAACTGACCGAAACTGGTTTGTACATCACTTGGAATTTGATCATGACCCGGTGGGACTGCTCGTGAATCGGTGACTGCAACGCGGTAGCCATGGCTATGTAAGAAATTCACTGCGGAAACACCAGAAATCCCTAATCCGGCAACAACCTTCAATCCACCACGCTGTATTAACATTTTCGCCCCATTTTTTGGTCGGTTTTTAAATCTGACAAAATGTTAGCACTTTGCTGTTTTGAATGCTTTTTATGTTTTCACTTTCTCGCAGTTTTTTTGTGTCCGCTCGTAAAAAAACCGCCCATCTTGGGCGGTTTCTTCAAGCAATTGACGGTGAGCTTATTTCCATTTCACCGCTTGTACTTCAGCTTTTTTTGCAGATGGATTATCCGAAGCTGAACATCCACAACCGCCTGCACAGCCTGCGACCATTTTGGGCTTTAACCATTTGGCTAAACTGTTCCAACCACGGTTTGCACAGTGCTCAGATAAAGTTGTGAAGACTGAGTTTGATGTTTTTGGAAATACCTTCTTAAACACCACGACAGCACTCCAAATCACCAATACCGCAATAATTATTGATTCAAGCATGTCTCTCTCCTTTGTTCAGCTTTTGCCATTCAAGATTCACTATCCAAAATAGCGTGTTGCAATTTGATACGTGATGAATGCCA
Organism: Acinetobacter sp. YH12218; assembly: GCF_013417925.1. Taxonomy (NCBI): domain Bacteria; kingdom Pseudomonadati; phylum Pseudomonadota; class Gammaproteobacteria; order Moraxellales; family Moraxellaceae; genus Acinetobacter; species Acinetobacter sp. YH12218. The sequence goes on along the minus strand of NZ_VPDB01000007.1, from coordinate 58,130 downwards.
TTAAATAAGCCAAACCAAATAAATAGATGGTCATGAAACTCACCGTCTTCAAGGAACCAGTTTCACGTTTAACTGTCGCCAGTGTCGCCAAGCAATGTGGCGCATAAATAAACCACACCAATAATGATAGACCGGTTGCCAATGACCAACCCAATGACCCATCGCTACTAATTAAATTTGCCAGACCTTGAGACATGGCATCCTCATCTGTTGCAGACAAGGCATACACCGTACCCAATGCCGCTACAACAACTTCACGTGCAGCCATCGCTGGAATTAAGGCAATACAGATCTGCCAGTTAAAACCTAATGGTGCAAAGATCGGTTGTAGCACATGCCCAAGCATACCTGCCAATGAATAATCAATATCCGGCAAGGTTGCGCCTTCTGGCGGTTGCGGGAAGGTACACAAGAACCATAACAAAATCGATAAAGCGAAGATGATGCCACCAACACGTTTCAAGAAGATCTTGGCACGGTCCAGTAAACCAATCCAAACACTCTTAATATCTGGGAAACGGTAGCTTGGAAGTTCCATCAATAAGGCATGCTGCGATTTATCTTTTTGGAAGAATTTCAGTACTGTTGCCACAATTAAGGCACTCACAATCCCGGCTGCATATAATGCAAATAACACCAAGCCTTGTAAGTTAAAGACGCCCCAGACCATTTGCTGTGGAATAAATGCCGAGATCAACAAAGCATAAACCGGTAAACGTGCCGAACAGGTCATCAATGGAGCAACTAAAATCGTTACCAGACGATCTCGAGGGTCTTGAATACTCCGGGTTGCCATGATGCCCGGTACAGCACAGGCAAAGCTCGACAGCAAAGGAATAAAAGCACGTCCACTCAAACCCGCTTTAAACATCAGCTTATCTAGCAAGAATGCTGCACGTGGTAAATAGCCTGATTCTTCTAAAACCAAAATAAAGAAGAATAAGATAATAATTTGTGGGAGGAAGACAATTACGCCACCCGCACCTTCAATAATCCCTTTAACAACCAAGCTCTGTAGTAATGGATTGGAAATCATGCCACCTGCGGCTTCACCAACCCAATCCTGCACCCATTCAATACCTTCCATAAACGGCGCAGCCCACGCAAACACCGCTTGGAAGATAATAAACATCATCACCGCTAAGGTAATTAAACCAAAGACTGGATGTAGAAAAATTTTATCAAGGAAGTCTGAGCGTTTATCTTCATGATCAACAAACATCACCACGTCTTTTAAAATTTGTTCAATTTTTTCGTGGTTAGTTCCAGAAAGATTGGTATCACTTAATGACGCATCTGGTTTTCTGAAACCTTCAGCATCCAAAGCACCCATTAAGTTTTCAATACCCGCATTACGTACAGCAACGGTTTCTACAACAGGAACGCCCAAACGCTGAGACAGCTTTTGGGTATTGATTTGCATGCCACGACGGCGTGCTTCATCCATCATATTGAGGACAAGTAAAATTGGACGACCCAAATCGATCATTTCCATGACCAAACCGAGGTGCAATTTTAAGTTTGTCGCATCAACTACACATAAAAAGACATCTTGATGCCCTTCTTCTGCAATTTTACCTTGCACGACATCACGCGTAATGGCTTCATCAGGACTCGTCGCTTCTAAGCTATACGTCCCCGGCAAATCCAAAACTCGAACAGATTTACCCGATGGCAACGTAAATTGACCAACCTTGCGCTCAACCGTTACCCCAGCATAGTTCGCAACTTTCTGACGTGTACCCGTTAAATGATTGAATAATGAAGTTTTACCACAGTTTGGATTACCAACGAGGGCAATACGTAACGCATCACTCATGCTGATGCCCCTTCCATTGCTATTTCCACTTTTTCAGCTTCTATTTTTCGCAGTGCGAAACGAGTAAACCCAACTTGAATTAAAATCGGGTCACCACCAAAAATACCTTTGGTAATCACCTGTACTTTTGTTCCGGGAACAAAACCCAAAGTCTCTAAACGGCTAGCGACTAAATCAGCCGGAGCATTGTTGCCATTCTGGTTACGATGTACCTTATGAATGACTGCGCTTTGTTTCACTTTCAAATCAGATAATCGCACGCAACTAACCCTAAAAAATTTTGAATATTATACAAACAAATGAGAATAATTAACAAATCGGATTCGATTTCAATTCTCATTTAACAATCTAGCATCGACACGACTATTTTTTTAAATTACATTGCATTAAACCATTGTGATTTCTTGGTTTAATTTCGAAAATGAGCAGCACATGTTAAATAAAAAACCACGTATTCCAACCCCTGTCCAAATTCCAGAATCACTCAGTTTTTTACACGGATATCGTGATGATTTAATAGCTCAAACCGTCAGTCCACACACTCGAAATGCATATTTATCTGATTTAATTCAATGCAGTGGGTGTCATACGCATGTCATGACTGATTGGAGCAGTGACGACATTTCAGATGTCTTGCTTAGCCTGACTAAACAAGGAAAAAGCCCTCGCTCGATCGCCCGCTCACTTTCTGCACTGCGTTCATTTTTCAAGTTCTTGCGTGAACAAAAAATACGCAGTGACAATCCTGTTGCAATCCATAAAACACCCAAATTGGGTCGTGCCCTACCAAAGGATTTATCTGAAGCAGATGTTGAAGCCCTGATTAATGCCCCAGACCTCAACACCGCATTGGGTCTACGTGATCGTGCCATGCTCGAAGTGCTGTATGCCTGTGGTTTACGTGTCTCTGAGTTATTAAATTTAAGATTAGAACTGATCAATCTGAAACAAGGCTATTTACGAATTACCGGTAAAGGCAATAAAGAACGCTTAGTCCCTTTAGGTCAAATGGCGGTGGAATGGATCGAGAAATATTTAGCCGAAGCGCGCCCCGTCTTATACAAAAGCGCAACCGATGCTTTATTTCTCACTCAACTCGGTGGAATGATGAGTCGCCAAAACTTTTGGTACGCGATTAAACGCTATGCGCTCATTGCAGGCATTCAAGCCGAATTATCACCACATACCTTACGCCACGCCTTTGCCACGCATTTGCTCAACCACGGTGCCGACTTACGTGTAGTGCAGATGCTGCTCGGCCACAGTGACTTGTCTACCACGCAAATTTATACCCATGTCGCGCAGATTCGTATGCAAAAATTACATGCAGACTATCATCCGAGAGCTTAACGGCAGGAAATATCAGACCAAGAAGTTCTATCGTGGCCGATATTTTTTGCTATGCTTACTCACCTGTTTGATAAAGCTAAAAGAAAAGGGTTGTTTATGTTATTTACCCGTTCAAAAATTTTTCTCGCATCGACACTTGTTGCCAGTATGGCGTTAGTGGCTTGTTCTAATTCAAATAATGACGAAAAGAAAGACGCGACATTAACGGCAAGTACACCTGCAACTGGTGAAGCTTCGAATTTATCTGAACGTAATGCTCAGCAGCGTTTAATTGATACTTTGCAATCCAATTTGCAAAAAGCCAATATCAATGCCAAAGTCACTGGGGTGAAAGCGACTGAAGTTCCTAATTTGTTTTGGGTGAGTTTTGAAGGCATGCCTGCAGTCTATGCTACAGCTGATGGTAAATACATTTTCCAAGGCGACGTGGTTCGTTTGGGTGAAAAACAACTCTTTAATGTAGGCGATACGCTACAAGCAGACGCCAACAAAAAACTATTTGATCAATTAAAAACCGAAGACTTACTAATCTATAAAGCCAAAGGTAAAACCAAACACGTGGTTTATGTGTTTACCGATGTCAGCTGTCCTTATTGCCATAAGTTACATGAACAAATGGATGATATTAATGCCCGTGGCATTGAAGTCCGTTACATCGCTTGGCCACGTGGTGAACAACACATGCCAATGATGGAAACTATCTGGTGTAGCAAAGACCGTCGTGCCGCATTTGATAAAGCCATTGCCGGTGAGCAAATCGAGCCAGCATCATGTAAAAACCCAGTGCGCAGCATGTATGAAATGGGTCTAAATATTGGTGTGAATGGTACGCCAGCGATCTATAACGCAGAAGGCAAACACATCGGTGCTTACATGTCGGCTTCCGAACTTGAAAGTGCGCTTAAATAACTAATTTTTATAGGCTAAATGAATGTTTTTTATGGGTGGGAATAAAGTGATTTCTACCCTAGAGTCCGAACGTTTTTTTAGCTATGATCTAAACTCACTTAAAGCAATGATGAAATAAATGGAGTGTGACGTGAAACCAGTTCGTCTGGCAATCCTCGGTCTTGGTACTGTGGGTGGTGGTGCCCTTAAACTACTAAAAGAAAATGCTGCTGAGATTAAACGTCGCACCGGTCGTGAAATTGAAATTACCCATGTGGGTACGCGTCGCCCTCGTCCTGATTTAGAACTACCTGCTTCAGTGAAGCAAAGTGCTGATTTATTAGATATCGTCCGTCAACCCGATGTAGACGTTGTGGTTGAAGTTATGGGCGGCATTCACCCTGCGTATGAAGTAATTCGTGAAGCAATCGTTCATGGCAAACAAGTGGTTACAGCCAACAAAGCTTTATTAGCTGAACACGGCAATGAATTATTTAAATTGGCCGATGATCATCACGTTCAGATTGCTTATGAAGCAGCTGTCGCAGGCGGTATCCCAATTATTAAAGTCCTCCGTGAAGGTTTGGCAGCCAATAAAATTGACTGGCTTGCAGGTATTATTAACGGTACAGGTAACTTTATCCTGACTGAAATGCGTGAAAAAGGTCGTGCCTTTGCAGACGTTCTCAAAGAAGCGCAAGAACTCGGTTATGCCGAAGCAGATCCAACTTTCGACGTCGAAGGAATCGATGCAGCGCACAAGTTAACATTGCTGGCTTCTATTGCTTTTGGTATCCCACTCCAGTTTAACAAAGTCTTCACTGAAGGCATCAGCAAAGTCACTGCGCAAGATGTCAAATATGCAGAAGACCTTGGTTTCCGTATTAAACATTTAGGTATTGCACGTCGTGCTGCAACGGGTATTGAGCTTCGTGTTCATCCAACGCTGATCCCTGAAGACCAACTGATTGCCAATGTAAATGGCGTTAAAAATGCTGTATTGGTTCAAGCCAATGCTGTTGGTCCAACGCTTTACTATGGCGCAGGCGCAGGTGCAGGCCCGACAGCATCAGCGGTGGTTGCTGACGTTGTCGATATTGTCCGTGACATCTCATATACCGAAGATGGCGCAGGTACAATTCCACAGCTTGCTTTTGAAGCACTGACCGATTTACCAATTCTTCCACGTGAAGAAATGACCACAGGATACTACATCCGTATTAATGCCGAAGATCAAACTGGCGTTCTTGCTGATGTCACTACGATTTTAAGCCGTGCAGGAATCAGCATCGATGCGATCATGCAACAGCCGCGCTTAAAAGACCTTATTCCTATCGTGATTCTGACTGATCCAGTCAAAGAATCTAAAATGGATGAAGCCCTTCAACAAATTCAAGCATTGCCTGTCATTCATGGCGAAATTGTACGAATTCGTTTAGAATCGCTTGATAATTAATCGGGTCGAGGGGAATATTTCAGTTCCTCTCGCCAAGCTCTACACACAATTGGAACATCATCATGTCTAATGCCAATCGTTATACTGGTTTAGTTGACCGCTATCGCGACCGTTTACCCGTATCTGCAACTACTCGCGCAATTTCTTTGGGCGAAGGTAATACGCCACTGATTAAGCTTGAGAACATTCCACGCATTATTGGCAAAAATGTTGAAATTTATGTGAAGTACGAGGGCTTAAACCCGACTGGTTCATTTAAAGACCGTGGTATGACCATGGCCGTAACAAAAGCAGTGGAAGCAGGCTCAAAAGCGATTATTTGTGCCTCTACAGGTAATACATCTGCTGCCGCAGCGGCGTATGCTGCACGTGCGGGTATTAAAGCATTCGTGTTAATCCCAGAAGGCAAAATTGCCATGGGTAAAATGGCACAAGCGATGATGTATGGCGCAGTAACGATGCAAATCCACGGTAACTTCGATGACGGTATGCGTCTTGTAAAAGAAGTTGCGGATCAAGCACCAGTTACGATTGTAAACTCAATCAACCCATACCGTCTGCAAGGTCAAAAAACCATTGCTTACGAAATCGTTGACGAATTAGGTCGTGCACCAGACTACCACTGCCTACCTGTAGGTAATGCGGGTAACATCACAGCACATTGGATGGGTTATACCGAAGCTGTGGCGAATCAGCCTAAAGAAGAATTTGTACAAGTAGTTTATGATCCTGAAACTGATCAATTCACAGGTCCAAAACCTGCGGGTCTACCAACAATGGTGGGTTACCAAGCTGCTGGCGCGGCACCATTCCTACGCGGCGCACCTGTAGAAAACCCTGAAACTGTAGCAACTGCGATCCGTATTGGTAATCCACAAAGCTGGAACCATGCTAAAGCCGTAGTCCGCGACTCAGAAGGTTGGTTTGACGAACTGCAAGATGCTGAAATCTTAGAAGCACAGCGTCTACTATCTATGTACGAAGGTGTATTCGTAGAACCTGCTTCTGCAGCTTCTATCGGTGGCGCGATTCGTGACATCAAAGCAGGTAAAATTGCTGAAGGTTCTGTGATCGTATGTACTGTAACAGGTAACGGTTTAAAAGATCCTGACACTGCCATCAAGCAATGCCAAGATGCCGTAATGTTGTCGATTGATGCAACTATGGATCAAGTTCGTGATTCAATTCTGTCAAATATGTAATTTATATGCTGACTGAATAAAAAAAAGCCCTGCTCTTGCAGGGCTTTTTTTATATCTTGCATTCACTTCAGCATTTAAACGTTGAGTAAATCTAAATACTGAAAGAATGAAAAATCTGAAATCTTGTTAAATACGTTTTGGTAACTGGCTCGCCCAGTTCATTAAACGAGTCGCATCATTGGTTCGTGCCACTGAAGAATCCGCACCCAATAACACCACCACCGCTGGACGGTTATTCAGTGTGGTATGCATCACAACACAGCGCCCTGCTTCATTAATAAATCCTGTTTTTGAAATATTAATATTCCAACCACCATTACGCACTAACGCATTGGTATTGTTTGATTTCAATACGCGGTAACCCAAATTAAAGTCATAACTTGGTGTGGTTGAAAATTGACGAATCAAACCATACTGCGAAGCGGTATTCACCAAAATCCCCAAGTCACGTGCCGAAGCGACATTACCAGGGTGCAAACCTGTCGATTCCATATAATGTGTCGAATTCATCCCTAATGAGCGTGCTTTCGCATTCATCGCTGAAATAAATGCAGAACGACCACCTGGATAAGTACGTGCTAATGCCGAAGCCGCTGGGTTTTCAGATTTCATCAAAGCAAATAGCAAAGCTTCTGCACGGTTCATACTGTCGCCAGCACGCAGCGTTGAACTTGAACTTTTACAGCCTGAACATGAAAAATCAGCCTGTTGTAAGGTAATCTTTTCAGACATGTTTAATCGGGCATCTGAAATCACTACTGCTGTCATGAGTTTGGTAATTGATGCAATCGGTAAAGCGGTATTGCTATTTTTGCTATATAGCACTTCACCAGTTTGACCATCCATAACCAGTGCTGCACGCGCATTTACAGAGGGCTGTCCTGCGTATTGATTGGTATCAATAATACGGACCGTTTTCGATGGTGCTGTCTGTACCACACCGCCTGTACTACGTACAGAAGTAGTCACTTTCGTTGACCCTTGAGGAGATGGCTCTTCAGCGCTATAAGACACGTCACCGTTGAGTAACTGGTTTGCATCTTCAGATGACCAGCTAATATTTGACTGCTGATTTGCAGCACTATTCATCACAATTTCAGCAGAACTGAAACTGCTCATACTGAATAAAATTGACATGCCCAAAACGTGCATGAAGGATTTATTTAATTTTTTCACCATTGCTCACTCAACTCAGGATACTAAACATTTGCGCAAGACCAGCAATATGCCGTACATTGGTCACAACTACGAACATTTTTTGCTCACACATTGTGTATGAAGTTTTTCATTTCATATAAGAATAGGATTGCTAATTTTGTCGTTTCATTGCAAGCTTATTTTGCTTTATGTAACAAAAAAAACAGATTTTGATTTGAGGGAGAGTGTAGGTGATCACAGTTTTGGTGGTAGATGACCATGAATTAGTCCGTACTGGTATTTGCCGTATGCTCGAAGACCATGCAGATGTCCAAGTCATTGGACAAGCCGAATCTGGTGAAGATGCGATTACACTTGTTCGCCAACACCATCCAAATGTTGTTTTATTAGATGTCAATATGCCAGGTATCGGGGGTGTAGAAACCACACGTCGCCTACTTCAAACAGCGCCAGATACAAAAGTCCTCGCAGTCAGTGGACTTGCTGAAGAACCCTATCCGTCTTTATTGTTAAAAGCAGGTGCCAAAGGCTATATCACCAAAGGTGCACCAGTCACTGAAATGGTCCGTGCGATTAATAAAGTGATGCAAGGTGGCAAATATTTCAGTGCAGACATTGCGGAACAACTGGCCAGTTCATATTTGTCTGATACCCAACAATCACCTTTTGACGCCCTGTCTGAGCGTGAAATGCAAGTTGCCATGATGGTGGTCAATTGTATTAGCGCACAAGAAATTTCCGATAAATTATTCGTTAGCGTTAAAACAGTGAACACCTACCGTTACCGCATTTTTGAAAAACTGAATATTGATAGTGATGTCAAACTAACTCACTTGGCGATTCGCTACGGGTTAATCAAACCTTAACACAACGTACATCCTGTTACTTATGACACAGCGTTCAATCCATAGTGAATTGAACCAGTATCATTTGGGCCTTTGGTACAGTGCTTATCGCTTTATCATCAGTGCCTGTCTGTTACTGGTCTTTTTACTGACCTACACTCAATTCAGTTCAGATTATGAATACCCACGTTTATACCTATATGTATTGACGATTTATTTGCTGTTTACCAGCATTCAATTCATGTCACTTGGACGTTTCAAAGTCCGGATCCCAAACCAGTTACTACTGTTATTCATTGTAGATGTCATTTCGCTGAGCTTACTGACCTTAGCCATCGATGGACCTAATTTACATTTGAGTTTGCTGTTTGTGATTACGATTTTTGCAGCATCCCTGTTATTAGATGCCCAAAAAGCTTTGGTCATCACCCTCATCGCTGTGATTTGCGTGGTGTATCAACTGTTTTTAGGTTCAATTCTTGAATTTACCTCACTCAAAAATTTAACCAACAGTGCGATTTTGGCTTTTTTATTTTGTGTGGTGTATGGCAGTGCGCAAATTGCCGTGAAACGTTTCCAGTTACTAGAAAATCTGAATTTTTCGCAATCCTTAGAGCTACATCGACTACAAAACATTAACCGCTATATCTTGGAGCAGATTGATACGGGCTATTTGGTGTTGGATGAAAACTGTCATGTGGTGCTGAGTAATCCTGCTGCTTGCCATTTACTCGGCATGCCAAATTTTTATCATCATGATCAATATCCACTGTATACCACGCAGCCCGATTTATTTGAATTACTCAAATTTGAAGATTTAAAAAGCGGTGAAAAATTCCAATTTGAATCCCAACAAAGCCAATACCACATTCAGGTACTCGTACAAAAACTCGTTGTGCCGCATCAAATGCTGACCTTGCTGATTTTACAAGATGCACAAAAACTCAATCAGCAAGTGCAACAACTAAAATTAGCCGCTTTAGGGCAACTCTCCGCCAGTATTGCACATGAAATTCGTAATCCTTTAGCGGCGATTGTGCATGCCAATGATTTATATCCGCAAAGTGATACCGAACAACAGCACATGTTGAATCATATGATTTCACGTCAAGCGGTGCGGATTGACCGAATTATTCAAGACACCCTAAATATGGTGCGCAATAAGGAAACCCATCCGACTCGTCTGAATCTAGAGCAATTTTTACCGTTGTTCCTGCAAGAAGATCTGGCAGACATTCAACAGAACATTCGGCTCAATGTACAAGCCAAGACTTTAATCGATTTTGATGAGGCACAGTTCAGACAAATTTTAATCAACCTAATTCGTAATGCGATTCGCCATAACAATCCGGACATGTCGTATATCGAAGTGGTGGCGCGTACGGATCAGAAAAAAGTCCAGATCGATGTCCGAGATTTCGGTCATGGGGTTGCTTTACAAAACCGCGCACAGTTATTTCAACCATTTTTTAGTACCGAAATTACTGGAACTGGTTTAGGATTATATCTTGCTCATAGCTTCTGTGAAGCGAATCAAGCACAGCTTTCCTATGTAGAACAAAAACAGGGAGCTTGCTTTAGGATTGAGTGCTTACAAGCTGTTATTTAATTGTTTTTAGGGGAAAACTGTGGATTCACAACCACTGGTATTGTTAGTTGATGACGAAGAAGACTTATGTATGCTGATGCAGATGTCTTTATCAAGGATGGGGGTTAAAACGCATGTTGCACATCGCCTCGACGAAGCTAAAAAAGCCTTGTCTACCTATAGCTACGATGCCTGCCTAACCGATCTCAACTTACCCGATGGTAATGGTCTACAGCTCTTAGATTGGATGAATGAACACTGTCCTGCCCTACCCGTTGCTGTGCTTACAGCCTATGGCAACATGGACATTGCCATTGCCGCATTAAAGGCGGGAGCATTCGATTTTGTCAGCAAACCGATCAATCCCAAACATCTTGAACAACTGCTACAAAAAGCCCTGAATAAGCCATTGGCCGAAGACATTACTTCGCAAGATGCTTTAGAACATAAAATGTTGATTGGTGAATCGCTTCCAATCCAGCAATTGCGTCGAACTCTAAAGAAAATTGCACGTTCACAAGCACCTGTTTTTATTACGGGTGAATCTGGTACGGGTAAAGAGGTCGTGGCCAATTTGGTTCACCGTTTAAGCAACCGTAATGAAGGACCCTTTATTGCCATTAACTGCGGGGCAATTCCCACAGAGTTAATGGAAAGTGAACTTTTTGGCCATAAAAAAGGCAGCTTTAGTGGTGCCACCCAAGACAAACAAGGTCTGATTCAATCTGCACATGGCGGTAGCTTATTTTTGGACGAAATTGCCGAACTACCTTTAGCCATGCAAGTTAAATTGCTACGCGCAGTACAGGAAAAACGTATTCGTCCTGTAGGTTCAGACTGTGAAATTGACGTTGATTTCCGTGTGATCAGCGCCAGCCATCAGGACTTAGAAGCACTCGTCCAACAAGGTCGCTTCCGCCAAGATTTATTCTTCCGCATCCATGTGATGGATTTAGTGTTGCCTGCCTTACGTGAACGTGGCGACGATATCCTCTTATTGGCTCAACATTTTATTCAAAAAATTAGCCATGAATGGGAAATTGCCACTAGGCCTCTAACTGAACGTGCGAAGAGTTTCCTGCTCAGCCAATATTATCCAGGTAATGTGCGTGAACTCCGCAATATTATCGAACGCGCTATGACCCTCTGCGATGATGATCAGATTGATCTTCAACATCTGCAAAGTGCGCCATTAAGACAACCAAGTGCTCAGTTCAATTCCGCTCCAACAACGAATGAATCCGCTCAGCTAGGTGCAAACAGCAACGAACAGAGTGTGGTCCCTCGCAAACTACCTGAAGAAGGCTTAGAGCTCTTTTTAGAAAATATCGAAAAAGAAGTGCTCATGAATGCGTTGAACATCACCCACTGGAACCGAACCCTTGCCGCAAAAAAATTAGGCATGTCATTCCGTTCATTGCGCTATCGTTTGAAAAAATTCGGTTTAGATACCGAAGACGAAGAGTAAAAGCTTTCCAGCGTATTGCTGTTTATTTTTGATTCAGCAATAACTCTGCAACATGATCGACATAGTGATCTTCACGTGCATCATGTTGCAGCGGATAGTTATAGTCTGGCTGCACCCCAATTCCTTCAATCATTTTGCCATTCGGTGTCAGATATTGCGACACAGTCATTTGTAAAGCCGCACCATTACTCAATGGAAATAGTTTTTGAACCACACCTTTACCATAACTTTTCTCACCCGCTACCCATGCACGTTTATGCTCTTTTAATGCTGCGGTAAAGACCTCTGCGGCAGAAGCAGAACGATTGTTGATTAAAATACCAACTTTCATATTTTGAAATTCAAAACTCGGTAAAGCCTGAAACTGTTGGTCACCCTCAGATCGACTTCGAGTCGACACAATAATGCCCTGATTCAAAAATAAATCGGCGGACTCCACTGCTGCGGACAGTAACCCCCCAGGATTATTTCTTAAATCAAACAATACGGCTTTGACACGCGAACCATGACTTTCAATTAAACGCTTAATTTCATTGGCAGTATCTTGTTGAAAAACTTTTACGTGTAAAACTAAAACCTGATTATTTAATAATTTAGATTCTATATCTGTTTCAACTTTAGTGTTTCTGACCAAATTGATCGGTTGACTTGCAGTTATCAGCTGTAGATTCAGCGTTGAGCCTATACTGCCGGTGAGTAGGTGTCGCACTTGATCTTGATTGAGTTTTTTGAGTTCTTGATCATCAATTTTAAACACCGCCGCGCCATTTTTCAGACCTAGCTTTGCTGAATCGGCATCAGGCTTTAAATTGGTGATGACCCATTGCTGCAAACCTGCATCAAAGCGCAAATTGAAATCGACACTCGCAATATCCCCTTCGGTGTATTGCAAAAGCTGCTTATAGTCTTCAGGTGAAAGATATCGTGAATAACGGTCTAAACCACTGACCATGCCTTTGATGGCTTGTTGGAATAATGCATCGTCATTTTTTTCAACTACATAATTATCTTTGACAATGCCGTAGATTTGAACAAATTGTTGAATCGATTCGACAGGTACTTCGGCATAACTTTGTTCATAGCTGCCATCAAACTCATCGAAAGCCGACTTTGCTTTGTCGGCTCCCCATGTCGAATGACTAGAACACAGCAGCAAGGCTGTAAGGCTTACAACTGACGTCCAGTGTGCTTTAGTCATTCATGCTTCCTTACATTTTAAGCTTCAAGAGTAATCAAGTTACGACCTTGCATTTCTGTTGGTACAGGAATGTGCATAAGCGTTAACATTGTCGGCGCTACGTCAGCCAAAACACCACCTTCTGCAATTGTTGCATGGGTCGGACCAACATAGATAAATGGCACAAGTTCAGTGGTATGTTGAGTATGCACCTGACCACTTTGGTAATCCTGCATTTGCTCTACGTTACCATGATCGGCAGTCACTAGCATGTGACCTTTATTTGCCATCACAGCTTCATATACACGGCCTAAGCACGTGTCTACAGCTTCAACCGCTTTGACTGCTGCATCAAATACACCAGTATGACCAACCATATCACCATTGGCATAGTTCACCACGAGTAAGTCGTACTCACCTGAATTAATTGCGGCAACCAACTCATCAGTGACTTCATAAGCACTCATTTCTGGTTTTAAGTCATAAGTCGCAACGTTTGGTGATGGAATCAAAATACGTTTTTCACCCGGATATTCATCTTCACGACCACCACTGAAGAAGAAAGTCACGTGTGCATATTTTTCAGTTTCGGCAATACGCAGTTGTGTTTTACCCAAATGAGACAGGTATTCACCAATCGAGTTATGCAACGCTTCTGGCATATAAGCCACAGGTGCATCAATTGTTGCTTGGTAACGTGTCAACATGACAAATTTTGATAAAGCAGGAACCACTTTACGTTCAAAACCTGCAAAATCTTTTTCCACAAAAGCTTTGGTAATTTCACGCGCACGGTCAGCACGGAAGTTCATGAAGACAACGCTATCACCATCTTGAATCGGTGCTAAATCACCAATACGCGTCGCTTTCACAAACTCATCTGATTCTTCAGCAGCGTAAGCCTGCTCTAGACCTTCAACAGCAGTCGCTGCTGTACGCACAGCTTCACCTTCAGTTAAAAGACGATAGGCTTGCTCAACACGATCCCAACGGTTGTCACGATCCATTGCAAAGTAGCGACCAATCATGGTTGCAATACGACCTTGACCCGGATACTGAGCAAACAGCGCATCTAATTTTTCAAGCGAAGGTTGTGCGCTTTTTGGCGGTGTATCACGACCATCAAGGAATGCATGAAGATACACTTTTGCACCACGTTTTAATGCCAATTCAGCCATCGCCACAATGTGATCTTCATGTGAATGCACACCACCTTCAGACAACAAGCCCATAATATGTACAGCACGGTTTGCAGCTTTGGCTTTTTCAACCGCATCGACTAATACATCATGTTCAAAGAAGGCACCGGTACGAATATCTTTGGTAATACGAGTAAAGTCTTGATACAGCACACGTCCTGCACCAAGGTTCATGTGGCCCACTTCAGAGTTACCCATTTGACCATCAGGTAAACCAACGTCTTCGCCAGAGCCTGAAATCAATCCATGCGGATGCTTTTCCTGCATTGCAGTCAAGTTTGGTCGTTTTGCTGCTAAAAAGGCATTGTCCTCGACCGCTTCGCGATGACCCACACCATCCATAATTACTAATACGTGTGGGATTTTGCCAGCAGTTGCATCCGTCATAATGAACACTCTTTCGTTTATAAATTAATCATACTATCTTACCGAATTTTCGGTGAAGACTCTATGTGACAACCATGGTTTATCTAGGTCATCAACATTGTTTTACTCAATCTTGCATGCACTTAACGTGCGCGGTGCAGCAGGTAGCCACCCGCTACAAACATCAAAATAATTGGTATAAAGACGAACCATGCAGGCGATGGCGCGTACACCAAACTTGCATAACCTAAGAAATCTTGTAAGTAGTAAAAACCCAGTCCAGCAAATAAGGCAATCACCAAGCGAAAACCCATCGACTGTTGACGTAAAGGTCCAAAAATAAATGAACACGCAATTACCACCAAGGCAATTAAAGCAAAGGGCGAACCAAACTTTTGCCAAAACGCCAATTGGTAAGTTTTCGGGACTTGGCTATATTCATGCATATAGCTCATAAAGCTCACCAATTGACTCGGTGATAAATCTTCAGGGTCAATGGTAACCATATGCACATATTTAGGTTGCAAGGCCAATGAAAGCGGCTGTTCAGCATTTTGCTTCGCCACGGCATCACCCGTCGCTAATAGATCCACTTGGGTTGAATTTTGCAGCGACCAAGAGCCATTTTTGACAAAATTCCCTTGCTCCGCATCCAAAGTGCCTCGCAAACGATATTTTTCATCAAAATCAACAACCTGAACATCTTTAATTTGACCTTGTGAATTGGCATAGTCAATATAAATAAAGCGCTGGCCTTCACGTGACCAATAGCCTTTGACTTCGCCCAGTTCAGCCGCAGTGCGGTGACTTTTGACGCTTTTGGCTTGTTCATTGGTATAGGGAATGACCCATTCGCTTAATGCAAAGGATAAAACCACCAAAATGAGTGCCGAACGAATCACCCAGCCCACAATCCGCCAAAGGCTGATGCCGACCGAACGCATCACAATCAATTCACTGTTTGAAGCTAGAGTCCCTAAACCCAGTACCGCTCCAATCAAGGCTGAAATTGGTAAAATTTCATATAAATAATTCGGTGAACTCCATAACACATACTGCAAAGCATTCCATGCGTTATAGCCTTCTTTCAGCGAGCCCAATTCACCTAAATAAGTAAAAAGCACTTGTAAGCCAGCCAATACCGCGGTCGCACCAAGCATGGCTAAAGCAGTAGTTTTGGTCACATGTTTTGCAACTATACGACGTGCCAACATTTTAAGACCTCACTCGCTGAATTTGTTTCTTAATTTTGGGCGCTAATTTTTGTTTACGCGAGAACAATGCTGCTGCAATACCGTAAATCACTAAGACCAGTGGATAAGCCCAAATCCCCATTTCATCTTTACTGATTCGCGTTTTGATCGCCATTAAAGCTACGATTAAACTGGCAAAAATAAGTAAGGCTGGGAACAGTTTTAGGTAACGCCCTTGACGAGGACTTACCTCAGACAAAGCGGTGGCAAGCAATAACGCCACCAAAATAGCGAACGGCACAAAAATTCGCCAACCAAGTTCACTGGCAACCACAGGATCATGACGGTTATCCCATAACTTCGAGGTTGGCAAAGCTTCTACTTCGGTACTTTCAAATTTTGCTTCTTTATCATTTTCTAAACGTAAACGATAGTTTTGGAATTCAGCTTGAGAATAGCGTGGTTGTCCCGGATAGATTTCGTAACGGCGACCTTCAACTAAATCAACAACATTGGCATTATCATTGGGCACTTCGACGCGGGTCGCTTCTTTTGCCAAAATAATGACATCAGGCTTACCCTCTTTTTCTGCACGCTGATAAAAGAAAATATCTTTTAAGTTTTTACGGTCTTCTGACAAGTCCCCTGCATAAATGGTATAGGGCCCAGAGGAAATAAACTCTTTTGGTCGAACCAAGTCAAAGCCTGTTCGTACCGCTTGCGAAGTCGTTAATGCTTCAAACTGACGGATGCCCCAAGGCGACGCCCACAGCATCAAAAATGCTTGAACAGCCATAAAGACCACAGTCATCGGCACCAATAAACGTGACAATTGATTTCGACTGACACCACTACCATTAAGCACAGCCATTTCATGATCGACATACAGACGACCAAAGACCAACATCAGACCAATAAAGAAACCGAGCGGAAGAATTAAGGTTAAAAATTCAGGCAAACGGTAGCCAATAATGCTAAATAAAATACTTGCATCTAAACGACCTTGCGCCGCCACACCAAAGTACTTGATCAAACGACCACCCATCATGATCAAGGTCAATAAGGCAATCACAACCAGTGATGTCGACACCACTTGCTTGACCAGATAACGCCGAATAATCAAATTAATTCTTCCAAAAATAGGGCCAATAAAAACTAGCGTTAGTTTACCCGAATGTAGAAAATATAAAACCTATACCCTTGTTGCTCATTGAAACTCTATTCATATAAATGTTTCAATGGTTTAATGGTTTATAAATTTAAAAAGGCATAAATACCGCACATGAAACTTTCTATTAATACGTCATTCCAAGCGAATGCGTCCAGCCAATATTTGTTGATATTAGTAGATTCTGAGTACGTTACAAATGCAGCTACTTCATATCAAATCAATGATTTAGATAATTTAATTGAAGCGACTCAATTTAAAGCAGCACTCAATGAAAGCCTGCCTTTGGTGGCGAACATTGCCGCTTGTCGCAATAGCGCTCTTTTAGGCCTCGGCAAAGTTGCTGAATTACAGGTCAATAAATTTGCAAAAATTGCACAAACCATTATTAAAGCGTCACAAAAAAAATTCAAACAGATCAGTGTCGATATCTCTGCCCTACCACAAGAACAACATTATTTATTTGCACTTAGCCTGACGCAAGCGGCTTATGCATTTGATGAATACAAGTCTAAGAAAAATGAATTTGTTTTGGAGCAGATCCATTTAATCGCTGCTGAAAGTCCATTAACCACTGCACAGCTTGACTTAATTTCTGCAGTACAATCAGGTCAAAGTTTTACCCGTGACCTAGGTAACCGTCCGGGCAATATCTGTTTCCCTGAATATTTAGCCGAACAAGCTCAAGCGCTTGCAGCTGAATTTCCGGATCAACTCAAAGTGACTGTACTCGATGAACAGCAAATGGCTGATCTCGGTATGGGTGCTTTCCTTGCTGTGAGCAAAGGTTCTGACCGTCCAGGCCGTATTATTACCATCGAATACCTTTCAAACCGTGAAGAAGCACCTGTGGTGCTTGTTGGTAAAGGCGTGACTTTTGATACGGGTGGTATCTCACTTAAACCGGGTGCTGGCATGGACGAAATGAAATTCGACATGTGCGGTTCTGCATCAGTTTTGGGTACCATCCGTGCGCTGTGTGAAGCGAAATTACCAATTCATGTTGTCGGCGCAATTGCTGCTGCAGAAAACATGCCGTCTGGTCATGCCACTCGCCCGGGTGACATCGTGACAACCATGAGCGGTCAAACCGTTGAAATTTTAAATACCGATGCCGAAGGTCGTTTGGTTCTGTGCGATACCTTGACCTATGTAAAACGCTTTAACCCTGCACTGGTGATTGATATTGCAACCCTCACTGGTGCATGTGTTGTGGCATTGGGTTCAGTCCTTACTGGTATGTTCACTCCGGATGATGAACTTGCGGCTGAATTGACTGCTGCAGGTCAACATAGCTTTGACCGCGTATGGCGCATGCCCGTAATTGAAGATTATCAAGAACAACTTGATTCTCCATTTGCAGATATTGCCAACATTGGTGGTCCAAAAGCAGGTTCTGTAACAGCTGCATGTTTCCTTCAACGCTTTACGCGTGAATATCGTTGGGCGCATTTAGACATTGCTGGTACTGCATGGAACTCAGGTGCAAATAAAGGCGCAACAGGTCGTCCTGTGCCATTATTAATGCAATTCTTAGCGAATCGTGCTCAAGCGAATGGCTAAAGTTAGCTTTTATTTATTTGAAAAAAGTCCTGAACGACAAGTCGAAAGCACTTGTCGTTTATGCCGTAAGATTCTGCGTCAGCCTGTACGTATTTGGCTACATTGTGCTGACCCAGACTTACAGCAACAACTTGATGAACGCCTGTGGAGTTTCGATCACACAGGTTTCATTCCCCATGGTATCGATCAAGCCGAGGCAACGGTCTGTATTTCTGCCCAATTGCCTGAGCAAGCCGACTGGATTGTGTTTAATTTTAACGATCAAGCACTTGAACAGTTCGCAAGTTTTAGTCACATTATCGAAATTATTGAAAATAACGAACCCGCTAAAATTATCGGGCGTGAAAAATATAAACAATATCGACGTTTGGGCGTTCAACCACAGACCCACAAACTTTAACGTGATATTGGTTTTACCCTATTTGCAAGGAGATGCACCATGGCATTGAATGTCGGTCCAGACTTTAAACAGCGCTGGTTAAAAGTACCTGAAGCTATTCGTCAGACCTTTATTGATGACCTTGGTCGCGTTTGCGATGTCCTCAATCCCAGTACAGACATTCAACACTGGCTGGTCAATGACCAACAGCAACAGCAAGTGTCTTTTGACAAAATTGAGTCTGCCTATGCAGATTTAAAAGCACAGTTGATAGAAGATGCTCGTATTCGTAAACAATTGGCTTTAGAAAAAGCCTTAGAAGAAAAACGTGAAGCTGAACAAGCCTATGCAGAACAACTGAAACGTGACGAAGAGTTACGCTTTGCTGCACAAACACAAGCGCTCACCATGATGCAGCATAATCTTGATCGTGAAGTACAACACTATGCCGCTCGCTATCATAAAAACCCTGAAACGGGTTTAGCGGGATTAAGTCAAAGCTTATCGGTCAGCGAAGGACAAATGTTGTCAGAACTTGAAAGTGTACGCGTGCGTTTGGAACTTGAGGCAGAAACGCAAATCGAAATAGCCGTCAGTGATTTCCGTGCAAAATTGAAAGCTGCCGCACAAGAAGAAATTGACTATATCTTAGAAAATTCTAATTTTTCGACAGAATCTACATCATCCCAAGCATCGTAAGCTGTCGATCGAAGTCTGGTCACTGTCATTAAACTGACATGTATTTGCAACATGATGTTCATATGGCTGAAGCATTGTCCCTCAAAACACAATGCTTCAGCCATCCTAAAAATATAATCATGCATCCAGATGGGAATTCAATATGGACATCATTCACCAGATTACCCAGAAAATATCCTCTCTATCTGCTGGAGAACAATGGGACATTCGTGCCAAAGATCTTTGGCTGAGTCATTCAGACTTTCACAGTATTTCGGTGTATCTCAGCCGAGAATCAGAAAAAGGGGGTTTTAGCATTCAGCAACCGCCCCAAAGCTCGATTTTTCAAACTCTTGATGTGGTGACCGTTACAAAGCACTAAATTGTCATCTACTCCATAAAAAAAGCCCACAACTGTGGGCTTTTTTTATGTTTAAGTTTGGCTTAGACCAAATCTGCAACTGCAGAAACGGTATGTCCTAGGAAATAACCGATACCGAGTAATAATCCAATCCAGATAAAACCACCTAGCACATTATAAAACATAAATGTGCCAAGACTCATGCGTGCAGATCCAGCGGCAAAAGGCGCAAAAGAACGTACAAAAGGTACAAAGCGTGCGACTAAAATCGTTTTACCGCCATGCTTCATAAAATATTTATTGGTTTTGACCATATATTCGGGCTTAAAGTAACGTGTGTGCTTATTAAAGTACTTAATGCCTAACACGCTGCCCGTATAGTAATTGACGCAGTAGC
Organism: Acinetobacter sp. YH12218; assembly: GCF_013417925.1. Taxonomy (NCBI): domain Bacteria; kingdom Pseudomonadati; phylum Pseudomonadota; class Gammaproteobacteria; order Moraxellales; family Moraxellaceae; genus Acinetobacter; species Acinetobacter sp. YH12218. The sequence continues at coordinate 37,875 of NZ_VPDB01000007.1, read as the reverse complement.
CCAAGACCGATGCGACAAATAACATCAGCCCCATGGTGTGTAAATGCACCACTTCCGTCGTTGAGCATAATGCGCCAATGGCAAGCAACAGGCTGTCTCCCGGCAGGAAGAACATAAATACTGAACCCGTTTCTGAAAATATCACCAGAAATAAAATGGCATAAATCCACACACCATAATTTTCCAATAACATGGGTAACCACTGTTCCAGATTCAGTAAGAAATCAATCATTATCACCTGTCTGATTATTCATCATATATGTCATTCCGCGACGCATTATCACCAAAAATAAAAAAACAGTCTAATTTTTCAATCAGACTGTTTGGTTTTCTTCGGTATCAACTTATTTCAAGAAGCCATTTTCAGCGAGAAAATCTAAGCTAATTTTAGATTGCGCTGTGGTCTCAGCGGCTTTATCACCAAGCAATAAACGCTCAATATAACGTGCTAAAACATCCACTTCTAAGTTCACTTTAGCCCCAGCCTTCCACGTACCGATATTGGTTCGTTCAGCCGTGTGCGGAATTAAATTTAAGCTCAGCACATTGCCACGTAAATGGTTAATTGTCAGGCTAATACCATCCACGGTCACAGAGCCTTTTTCCGCTAAATAGCGTGCAATTTCTTTCGGTGCGGTCACTTCAAAATAAATAGAACGCGCATCTGAACGAACTTGAGTGATTTCACCCACGGCATCGACATGACCACTGACAATATGTCCACCAAAACGCGTAGTCGGCAACATGGCTTTTTCCACATTCACCGCCTGCCCTGCTTTCCAGTGCTCCAAGGTGGTCCGATTTAAACTTTCACGTGAAACATCGGCTGCATACCAATTACTGCCAAAGTCAATCACGGTTAAGCAAATGCCATTGGTGGCAATAGAATCCCCCAAATGCACATCCGACATGTCTAAATCTGTCTGGATACGTAAGCGGACATCGCCACCCACGTTTTGAATGCTTTCAACTTTACCTAGACTTTCAATAATGCCTGTAAACATGTTCAATCCCTGAAAAATATGGGGCGATGATTTTTACCACAAATCAAGTTGCGTACTCACACCAGAGGTATCGACACCACCCAATTCTGCAAAATGGTGCAATTGACTCAACAACTGACGGATCGGTGGACCTGATTTGGCATGCGTATCCGTGATGACAATAAACTCTAGTACGCGTGCACGTTCAGACTGACGCTGCTTACTCACGCGGTAACGTGGTACATCTTGCGTCAATAAGCTTACTCGGCCACGTTTTAAATTGGCTTGTAACAAATCTGTGGCGCTGATATTACCATCGGTTGAATAGCTCGTCAGGATGTAACGTGCATTGATGGTTTCTAATAATTTTTCATAAGCTTCTTTCGCATGCTTCGAAGAATTATATGGACTTGGACGTTCTTTACGCCATGCACGATCGATTCCGCTCTTAAAGCCTTTGGTGTCTGGTGTTGGTAAATCCACCTGATCCCATAACGTTAAGGCATTCAACACATGGTAGTTACTGCTGTAAGCGTGCTGGTTATATGGTGGATCGAGATAAGCCACATCTACTTCAAAGCCACTCATTTGATTAGCCAAATGCTGTGCGTCGACACACCACATTTCCGCGGCGGGTTTTTTCGGATCACCAATTTCACAAAAACGACTTGGGGTCAGCCATAACAATGAACCGATACGATCTAAGGCTGCTTGGGTTTTACCACCCCAACCATGATGAAAGCTTTTAAATACACCGCTGGTATTGCTGACAAAACTTGCTGAATACAATAACGGTGCCAACAAAGCACTCATTTCCACATCATCAATCGCGCCTTGAGCCTGCCAAGTTGCAATTTGCTGACGAATCGCATCGATACGCATACCATTACGACGTTTAAAGAATAAACGGTCACGTGCCGGATCGTAGATTTCATCATTACGTGGACACAAGTTATGGGTCACCCAACCTTTAACTTCTGGCAAACGGTTCAGATAATCAATCGCTTTCTGATAGCCACCCAACTCTTTAAAAGCAGGTGCTTCAACGCAAGAGAGAATCGCGCTGTTCAAGGCATGGCTGTAGGGTTCCCAGTCATTGGCAATAACACGATAGCCGTTTTGACGAGCCAACCGTGATACCACACCCGAACCTGCAAAAAAGTCTGCAAATATCGGCGCACGACCATCTTCGCGTTTTAAGGTTCCCGTTTGCTCAAGTGCTTCTAAAATCAGATGTAATAGGCGGCGTTTGTTTCCCAAATAAGGAACCAACTGATGGAAAAGATATTCGTCTGTGGTACGAGCCGCATGACGACGTTTGTGATAAACCGTAGACTCTGAATTCATAGCGTCTCTTGAGAAGGGATTAACCTTAAGCGAATGTCATCACCCAATTGAGTGACATCTTTCAGCTTAAATCGAAGCTGCTCTGCCATGCGGTCAAATTCCGCATTAAACATCGCACGTGCTGACTGACCCAACAAGGTCGGTGCAACATAACTGATCATTTCATCGATCAAATGTTCTTGTAAGAAAGCGGTCGAAAGTGTCGCACCGGCTTCCACAAGGACATCATAAATTTGGAACTGTTGAACGCATGCTGCTAACAGATCGGCCAAAGGCTGAATTTCAAATTGTACCACGCCCAAGTCAGCAAGTTCCTGACGATATGGCCCCATGACCATCACGGTTTCAGGTTGCTGCAATATTTTTGCGCTTAATGGCAAGCGGCCTTGGCGATCTAGCACGATACGTTTCGGCTGAACCACGCTTCGCATATCAACAGCATCATCGAGTTGACGTACGTTGAGTAAGCAATCATCTGCTAATACTGTTTCCATCCCAGTAATCACAGCACCTGATATCGCACGCCAATGCTGTACATCTTGTCGCGCCATTGCACCGGTAATCCATTTAGACTCACCCGAGGCCATGGCAGTACGCCCATCCAGGCTCGATGCGACTTTGAGCCGGACATAAGGCATGCCCGTCGCCATGGCTTTTAAAAAGCCCAAGTTCAATTGATGCGCTTCTGCTTCACAAATACCTGTGATCACTTCAATGCCAGCATCACGTAGGATTTGTACACCTTTACCCGCAACCAATGGATTCGGATCGGGACATGCTACAACGACTTGAGCAACACCTGCTTCTACCAAACCTTTGGCACAAGGTGGCGTACGTCCATAGTGTGCGCAAGGCTCTAAAGTCACATAAGCGGTTGCGCCACGTGCGGCCTCACCTGCATCACGCATTGCAAAGACTTCAGCATGTGGTTGACCCGCTTTGGGATGAAAGCCTTCACCAACCAATTGACCGTCTTTGACAATCACACAGCCCACATTGGGATTGGGACGAGTGCTGTATTGCCCCTGCTGTGCCAATGCAATTGCACGCCGCATCCACTGTTGATGCTGCTGCAAAGTCACTTGATCTAACTCAGACATGTAATCACTCATGATAAAAATGGAAGCAGATGTGCATTAGTGCTCACGCTGCTGCATTTGTTCAATTTGACGACGAAAAGCTTCTACATCTTGGAAGTCTTGGTACACAGAAGCAAAACGTACATAAGCCACATGATCTAAAGCAAACAATGACTGCATGACAATTTCACCAATGGTGCGTGATTTCACATCACGTTCACCCAAACGGCGAATTTGCAATTGAATATCACTGAGTACCGTTTCAATTTGCTCTTGCGTTACTGGACGCTTTTGCAAGGCATGCATGAGCGAGCGGCGTAACTTGGCTTCATCAAAAGGTTCGCTCTTTGAATCAGACTTGATGACACGCGGCATCACCACTTCATAGCTTTCAAAAGTTGTAAAACGTTCACCGCAACTAATACATTCACGGCGGCGGCGTATCTGACAGCCTTCAGCAGCAAGACGTGAGTCAATCACTTTACTGTCTTCAGCGTTGCAAAATGGACAATGCATAGCGGTTAAATTGAACAAATCCGAATGGATTTAGAGTGTAGCAAAAATTTTGAAATTTGTAGAGCTTTACGCTAGATATGGAAAAAAAACAGCCCTTTCGGGCTGTTTTACACAATATATTGATTTACTGTGATCTTATTATTCTACACGTTCGCCATGTTGACTTAAGTCTAGACCCATACGTTCGTCATCAGCTTCAACACGGATGCCAATCACCAGATCAATCACTTTCAAGATAATGAATGTCATCACAGCTGAGTAAGCAATTGTCGCTATTACACCTTCGACTTGAACCCATAATTGATGCATTAAGTTACTCGGTGCATTGTCACCCATGATGAATTCGCTGGCAAAGAATGCTGTAAGGATCGCACCCACGATACCACCGACACCATGTAGACCAAACGCATCCAAAGAGTCATCCGCTTTCAACGCACGTTTCAGTGCAGTAATACCCCAGAAGCAAACCACACCACCAATCAGACCCATCGCTAGAGCGCCGCCAACTGTTACAAAACCAGCCGCAGGTGTAATCACCACAAGACCTGCTACCGCACCAGAAGCACCACCCAAGACAGACGCTTTACCACGAACTACTTTTTCAGTAATTAACCATGCCACTGCTGCTGCCGCTGCTGCAACTTGTGTTACCACCAATGCATAACCAGCCGAACCATTTGCACCCAGTGCAGAACCACCGTTGAAACCGAACCAACCTACCCACACAAGGCTTGCACCGATGACGGTTAAAGTTAGGTTATGTGGTGCCATAGATTCACGGCCAAGCCCCATACGTTTGCCAAGCATGTACGCTGCAACGAGACCCGCAACACCTGAGTTGATGTGAACTACTGTACCACCCGCAAAATCAAGCGCACCGTCGTTACCTAACCAACCACCACCCCATACCCAGTGAGTAATTGGTGCATAAACCACGACACTCCAAATTGCGATAAAAGCAACAAAAGCACCGAATTTCATACGTTCTGCAATCGAACCACTAATAATGGCAACGGTAATGATGGCAAATGTCATTTGGAAAATAACAAAAAGAATCTCTGGAATCGTACCCGTCAACGCTTCTGTAGTGATACCCGACAACATAAATTTGTCTAAGCTACCGATAAAGGCATTGCCTTCACCAAATGCTAAGGTATAACCCACAATCACCCACGTTAAACTCACGACACCCGCAGCAACAAAACTGTGTGCCATGGTGCTGAGTACATTTTTCTTACGGACCATACCGCCGTAAAACAATGCTAAACCGGGAATTGTCATAAGTAGAACAAGTGCAGTGGATACTAAAATCCATGCTGTATCACCTGTATCGAGCTTAGGTTCTTCTTCTGTAGGTGCTGGTTCCGCAGGTGCTGGCGCTGCTTCAACTGGAACTGCAGCTTCTGTTGTATTTGCAGTATCAACTACTGTGACTTCTTCTGTAGGTGCTGTTGCGCTTTCTTCAGCCCACGCAACAGAACCACCTAAAAGTGCACTGGACAAGCCGAGTGCAATTAGCATTTTTTTCATTCGTATCCCCCGACCTGATTTTCTGAGTTATTAGCTACTCAGCAAACTTCATGCCAATTTTTTAAACGGCATCTGCACCTGTTTCACCAGTACGGATACGGATGACTTGTTCCAGATTGCTTACAAAAATTTTACCGTCGCCAATTTTTCCTGTGCTTGCAACACGAGTAATTGATTCAATTACGGTATCGACCATTTCATCACTGATTGCGATTTCGATTTTTACTTTTGGTAAGAAATCAACCACATATTCAGCACCACGATAAAGTTCAGTGTGACCTTTCTGGCGACCGAAGCCTTTAACTTCAGTGACAGTGATCCCTTGAACACCATTTTCAGAGAGTGCTTCACGCACGTCATCTAATTTAAAAGGTTTTACAATTGCAGTTACGAGCTTCATGTTTTGTTTTCCTTCGGCTTATTTCACCTGTAAGGTTTTATGTTCAATTTTCATGCCAATATGACTACAGTCGGGGGAAAATAGTCAGCCCAGCATGAGATTTCTTTATAACCTATTTTATACGGATAATCTTGCGTATGCTTATAAAAATAGACGTTTTTACTAGAAGAATTACGATTTTACTGATCGATTAAACGCATATTTAAATAAAAGCACTATGGTCATGAATGTGGCGATGTTAAACTGCTGCCACCAATTCACTGAGGATGGTCAAAACAATGATTGAAACCTTATTACAAGCGATATTAGAACAAATCGATCAGCCGAAAAAAGACGTCGAACATAATCTTCGCAGCTTACTCAATGAAGCTGTGAGCAAAATGGATCTCGTATCTAAAGAAGAAATCGAACGCCAACGTACTGCACTGAATAATGCCAATTTACGTTTAAATGAATTGTTGAAACACGTCGAAGAACTCGAACAAAAAATTCAGAACAAAAAATAAGCACCTTTTTAGTGCAACAAAAGACGCATAACGATTAAAAATAATGCACCATAACGGAACAATAATATGTCTTTTGCCAAAATCTATACTCGGGGTTTGCTCGGCTTAAATGCACCCCAAATTGAAGTTGAAGTTCATGTCAGCCAAGGCCTGCCTTCATTGACCATTGTGGGCCTACCTGAGGCCGCCGTCCGTGAAAGTAAAGACCGTGTCCGCTCTGCGATTATTAATAGCGGCTTTCAGTTTCCGACCAAACGTCTGACCATCAATCTTGCACCCGCAGATTTACCCAAAGATGGTTCACGTTTAGATCTCGCCATTGCTTTAGGGATTCTGATCGCGTCGGGACAACTTCCTGAAAATGCAGCAGATGGTTTTGAATTTATTGGAGAATTGGCACTTGATGGTTATTTACGACCTGTCAGTGGCATCTTAAGTATAGCCATTGCCTGTCAGCATATCGGGCATCATCTGATTCTACCGGCACTCAATGCCGATGAAGCGGCGCAACTGCCGGAGTTCCAAGTCTTTCCTGCTCAGCATCTTAAGGATGTATGTGAACATTTGAGTCGTTCAGCCTTAATCAGCAGCCACCCTTCAACATCGTCAGCTAATCAACACAGTTACCCTTTTGATTTATCTGATGTGAAAGGTCAACTGAGACCACGTCGTGCTTTAGAAATTGCGGCGGCTGGCGGTCATTCCCTGCTATTTCGTGGCCCTCCAGGCACAGGTAAAACTCTACTCGCCTCGCGTTTAGCCAGCATTCTTCCGCCCTTAGATATGCAAGAAAATTTGCAAGTCGCGAGTATTTATTCCATTGCAGGTGCAAATCATCATTTTGGGCAACGTCCATTTCGTGCGCCACACCATACGGCATCTGCGATTGCCCTCGTCGGTGGAGGATCAAATCCTAAACCGGGTGAAATCACCTTGGCACATTTAGGGGTTTTATTTTTAGATGAGCTGCCTGAATTTGATCGAAAGGTGTTGGAGGTATTACGGCAACCACTCGAATCCAAAGAAATTGTGATTTCACGGGCTTCTCGTCAAATCACCTTCCCTGCGAATTTTCAATTGATCGCAGCAATGAATCCTTGCCCATGTGGCTATGCCTTTAACCAAGACAGCCGTTGTCAATGTAGTGCTGAAAGTATTAAACGCTATCAAAACCGTATTTCAGGTCCATTATTAGATCGTATTGATTTACATATAGATGTCCCGCCACTGGCAGCGCATGAATTACAAAGTTCGCAAGAGGTTGAAAGTTCAAGTACAGTTAGGCATCGTGTCATTCAAGCTTATGAGTTACAAATAGAGCGTCAGCAAAAATCCAATATGGCGCTCACGCCGACGCAATTGGAGCAACAAGCGGTTTTGGATGCTACTGCGCAGAATATTTTACAGTTAGCACAGCAACGAATGAATTTATCTGCGCGTGCTTATCATCGCGTATTACGTGTTGCCAGAACCATTGCCGACTTAGCTCAAAGTGAACACATTCAAGCTCAGCACGTTTCTGAAGCACTGTCCTATCGAAGCCAGCTCAATACTTAAAAAAATGGCGACCCTAGGTCGCCATTTTTAATGCTTTTTAACATTAGAATTCGTATTTCAAACCAAATACGACTTTATTCTTTTGTTTTTCATCCGCACGGTCATAACCACCAACTGTGTAATTCATGCTTGCGGTAACACCTGTATCTGCTAAAGGCTTGCTTAGACCAATATCAAAGTGACGGAAACCAAAGCTTTCTGTTGTTCCTAAATTATCTTCAAAATCACCTGAATCTTGATATGCATATAAACCAAGCGCGGTATCTAGACTGAAGTCTTTAGGAAGTGCATAGCTATATGATGCTTTGATATAAGTATCACCTGCATTACCCCATGAAACATCTTCAAGCAAAGTTTGCGCTGTTAAGCCAAAATCTTTATAGCTTAGCCCAAGCATTGTTTCTAAACCGTTTGCATCACTTGTATCAATATCATAGTAATAGTAGTAAGTTAGACCTGCTGTGTAACCAAGATCATCATTAATTGAACCGTTATAGCCCGCATAAAAATCATTTTCAAAACCATTCGGTAGGTCATCACCATAGTTTAATGTTGAACCCCACCAACCCGCATAGAAGCCTGATGCATGGCTATAATCCAAACCACCTTGGATTGTCGCATCTTTATTTTCAGGCACATTGGTAATACCACGTAAATTATAGCTAGATAGTACGCCGATATTTCCAGATACAGAATGCTCTGAAGCAGGTGCTTCAGCAAATGTAAACGTCGATGCTGCTCCAAGTACAGCGATTGATAAAGCTTTAAGTGCAAATTTCATGGTTTGTTCCCCCACATCGTGCGACGACGTATTTTTTGGTTATTTCGTTGAACTCAATGAGGTATTAGCAAGCGCTGTGCCATGTTTAAAAATAAGCGCATATTTTTTTTATAAAAGTCACCATTTTGGTTTATCAAAAACCAATATATTACTGTTTTTATTTATTATTTTTTAATTATCCTATTTGGCCTTTTTTCTCTTTAATTTATTTTAGAATGCAGATTTTCATCTATTTAGATTATTTAAATCTTCGGGTTGATAGATGTAACAGGATTTTAAAAATGCGCTTTTTTGAGTATATTTTTTCTACACCGATCTCAAAAATGCATAAAAAAAGTGCACAATCACCATTATGCACTTTCAAGAATATGACCGAATACGGTCAACTCGTTAATGTTAGAAAGAATAGGTCAATCCAACCACAACGTTATCGTCTAATTGCTCGCCTTCACGATCTTTACCGCCCCATACATAATCAGCAGCAATTTCAAACCCAGTATCTACAATCGGTTTACTCAAGCCTAAACGTGCTTCAGTGAACACCACATCTTCTGTGGTTGTTAATAGGCTATCATCACGACTGTCATTAAAAACAGAAACACCAAGCGATGAATTTAATGAAACATCATAAGGTAATGCATAGCTATAAGTAGCATTCAGATATACATCACCTGCGTTGCCATAATTAACATCAGACAACAATACAGCCATGCTTGCAGTTAAATCTTTATAACTTATGTCCTGAATAAATTCGACGCCCGTTGTGCGACGCTTTTCAGATCGGTCGTCGTTATACACTGAACCGCCACCTTGATAGACATAGGCCATCACTTGTGACTTATAACTCCAATCTTCATTCAGTTCACGTCCATATCCGACATAGAAATCATGTTCAAAACCATGTGACTGACTGTCGTCCGTAGGGTCATAGTTGAGTGTAGAACCCCAATAGCCCGCGAACAGCCCACTGTTGTGTGCATATTCAAGTCCGGCTTGTAATGCCGCTTGATCATTTTCTTCACTCGCACGGTACACATATTTGTTTACCACGCCCAAACTTCCAGACCAATTCCCTTGTGCAGTTGTGGCTTGTTCAGTTTGTTCTGCAAATGCAGGGACTGTACCTAGGGTCACTAAAATACTTAAAATGGCTTTTTTATAAAATTGAATCATGTTTAGTCCCCACATCGGATCGATCGTGGATTGGGTTGAGTAAAATTTAGCGCCGATTTTAATCGATTTTACCGCACTGTATAGCCCCTTTTTCTTATTTTGATCAATTAAATCATTTAAAAACAAAGGTAAGATTATATAAAATAGTAAAAAATAAGCTATTGATTCATAAAATATCTTTTATCGTGTTCCAGTCTTTAACAATGATTTAATGTTTTAATTTATATGTATATATCACGATTATTATCATCTTTTATTGAGCTAGATTTTAAGGAAAACATTTCTGACGACTTCGCTAAAAGTCATTCTCTATTTACAAAAAAAACACGCCAACAGTGCTTACTTAGCCTGAACATTGATGCCATGCACCTCAGCAGTTTTTATACTTTTTGATCAAAATACCAATTTAAATTCAGCACAAATTGTCGCGAAGAGTAATGATAAATCAGCAAGTTAAATGAAAGTTTTTACCGTTTTTTATATTTTTTTATGATAAGCAATGAAGAAACTTCTCTTTAGCTTAATATATATTCAATTTAAATAAACTATTTGTTAAACAACAATAACATACGAAACATTTGCTTATTACAGATTGACCGATGATCTGAATGTTTTCTAACTTTAGTGTAATAAGCGCATTAAAAATAGTGATTTTTTTAAGAAAAAATATACAATCGCACTACATATTAACCAAATTTGCATGAGGCTCTCTCCCAATGCTTAAAGCTCAACAACTAACACTTGCAGTATTAGTAAACGCTGCTCTTATTTCTACTGCTTTTGCTAGCGAACAAAGTGAATCTAAAGGCTTTGTGGAAGATGCTGAAGGCTCTGTATTGTTCCGTACAGGTTACATCAACCGTGACAAAACCAATTACATTGACAATGATACTAGTGCAGTAAAACGAGTAACAGATACCAGCTCAGCTGCTCAGTCTGCGATTGTAAAACTTGAATCTGGTTTTACAAAAGGTATTATCGGCTTTGGTGTAAATGTTACTGGCGACGCTTCATTCAAATTAGGCAGCAATGATAATGCTGGCAATGGCATGATTCCGCTTCATAACGGCGGAGCTAAAGATGCAAATGGTGATGTAGACGCCTATGACCATTGGGCGCGTGGCGGAGCTAGCGTTAAAGCACGAGTATCAAATACAACTGTTGAATACGGTACCCAAGTTCTAGATCTTCCTGTACTTGCGTCTAATACAGCACGTATGGTTCCAGAATATTTCACTGGTGTTCTTGCGAAAAGCCGTGAAATTGAAAATCTAGAATTGGTTGCTGGTAAATTCACAGAGAATCAATATTCAGATCAAATCAATACTGATGGCCGTCATCTAGATAATGCAATCGTTTGGGGTGCAAAGTACAAATTTAACGATCAGCTTAATGCATCTTACTATGGCTTAGACAGTGAAGATGCGCTTGAACGTCACTACATCAATGCAAACTACACATTGCCTTTAGCTGAAAAACGCTCATTAAATGTAGACTTCAATGGCTACCATACTGAATGGGACGAGCAAGCTGGAACTTATTCTTCAACAATTGGTAATAAAAATGTTGACGGCCGCAGCAATAGCATCTGGTCTCTTGCAGGTACATTAAACCAAGGCGCTCACTCAGTCATGCTAGCTTACCAACAAAATACAGGCAACACTGGTTATGACTATGGCGAAAATGCTGATGGCGCACAGTCAATCTATGTAGCTAACTCATACTTATCTGACTTTGTGGGGAACCATGAAAAATCGGCACAAGTTCAATATAACTTAAACTTTACTGATTATGGTGTGCCAGGCTTGAACTGGACTTCTGCATTCGTTTATGGCTGGGATATTAAAGTCAACAATTCAGCAAAAGAAGGTCAAGAGCGCGAATTCTTTAACCAAGTGAAATATACTGTTCAATCTGGTTTTGCTAAGGACGCAAGCTTACGTGTACGTCATTCTTACTACCGCGCAAGTGATAACTACCAAGCTGGTAACTATATCGGTGATACAAACGAATGGCGTTTATTCTTAGACATCCCTGTGAAATTATTTTAATTTCGCAACTACTCTAAGATAGCGAAAAAAAACCTGCACACTGTGCAGGTTTTTTTTATGAGCATCGTTTTCATATAACAACGATGCTCAGCTTAAAACAATATTATTTGTTCGCAGCTTTGTAAGCTTCAATTGAGCTAAGTACTTCTTGTTTCGCAACATCAGCACCTTCCCAACCACTTAACTTAACCCATTTACCAGGTTCTAAGTCTTTGTAGTGTTGGAAGAAATGTTCAATTTGATTGATCAATAATGCAGGAAGATCTGTATATTCTTGAACATCTTTATAAAGCGGAGTCAATTTGTCGTGTGGAACAGCAACGAGTTTTGCATCAACACCACCGTCATCTTCCATGTTCAATTTACCAACAGGACGGCAACGAATTACAGAACCTGGTTCTACTGGATGTGGAGTTACCACAAGTACGTCTAGTGGGTCACCATCCAAAGATAATGTATTTGGAACATAACCATAGTTCGCTGGGTAGAACATTGCAGTACCCATGAAACGGTCTACAAATAACGCATCAGAATCTTTATCGATTTCGTATTTGATTGGTGCTGCATTTGCAGGAATTTCAATAATGACATAGATGTCGTTTGGTGCATCTTTACCCGCTGGGATATTGCTGTAGCTCATAGCATCACTCTTTAAACAAAGTTAAATCTTTTAATCCGGCACAATTATAACGGTTTTATCGCTTTTTTTGTGATTTTAGCGATCATGCTGATAATTTAATCATCAAGCAGAACATTTAGCTTAATTTAATGACCAATAACATCAGACAAATTGGGCATAACATCGACAAGGTCCAAATAATTGAACGTAAAGTTGCCCAATTGGCTAAATAACATAACCCATAAATGACGCGTAAAACGAGATAGGCAATCCCAAAGGTCATGATGTATTGCTGATGAATCACCATGTATTCGGCCATTAGAATAGCCGCAATAAATAAAGGTAAACTTTCAAAACTATTTTGCTGCACTGCATGTGCGCGGCTCGCCAATCCTGTAGAGCGCGCTAAAACTTCACGTGGATTTTGATTATCACTCGACTTAAAACCTGCAGCTCGCTTCGCAATAAATGTAAATACATATGGCAATAAACAAGCGGCCAAAATGAGATAGATGATCCCACTGATGCTGTGCATGTGTTTTTTCTCAGGAAGATTTTTATGGCTGCTATAATACCATGGCATTTCGTGAATAATTTTTGTTAAATATAGTGTTTTTATAATCGGCAGATGAAAGGATCCTCTATGAGTACTTCTGATCAAGATCAATTATTTGAAGTTCTTGAAGAGCAAAAACGCCATCAGCTTCGCGTCGATCGTGTCTTAAAAATTGTCATTCCAGTGACTGCATTTTTACTTGCTGTGATCTGCGCCAACTTAAATGTCTGGTCGACTGTTTTCAGCTTTGTCATCATGTGGATTGCATTCTATGCAGTTTCCATCAAGCAACTTCCCCTTTGGCATTGGGTCATTGTCATTGCACTATATTGTTTAGTCGACAATATTTTAACCTATGGCAGCTATAACCAATCTGGCTTTAGTCGTCAGTTCGGCGCGATGTTTATTTTCTTAGGTGTTTTTGGTGTAGGACGTCGCTACTTTGATCGCTGGTCGATGAATAAAGGCAAGCTTTAATGAACTAAATTTAAAGCGATAAAAAAAGCGCCCGAAGGCGCTTTTTTATGCATCGTATTATGCTGTTTTACGCAAATCTTTACGTAGAATTTTACCGACGTTCGATTTTGGTAATTCATCCATAAATTCAACATAACGTGGGCGTTTATAGCCAGTTAAGTTTTCTTTTGCGAATGCCAAAACTTCTTCAGTTGTTAAAGATGGATCTTTTTTCACAACGAATAATTTAGGTACTTCACCTGATTTTTCATCAGGAACACCAATCGCAGCAACTTCTAGTACTTTTGGATGTTTTGCAACAACTTCTTCAATTTCAGAAGGATAAACGTTGAAGCCAGACACCAAAATCATGTCTTTTTTACGGTCTACAATCTTCACATAACCGCGTGGATCCATGACACCAATGTCACCTGTACGGAAGAAGCCGTCCGCCGTCATTACTTTGGCAGTTTCATCTGGACGGTTCCAATAGCCTTTCATGACTTGAGGACCACGAATCGAAATTTCACCTTGCTCACCTTGAGCAACTTCATTGCCATCATCATCTAAAATAGCAACTTCAGTCAGTGGCAATGGAATACCAATCGTACCGCTGAATTCCATTGATGCTGGAGGGTTTGCGGTTGCAACAGGTGAAGTTTCTGATAAACCATAACCTTCGATAATATTGGTACCTGTAACTTTCTTCCACGCTTCTGCAGTCGAAGGAAGCACTGCCATACCACCACCCATCGCCATTTTTAGCTTACTGTGGTCAAGTTGCTTGAACTCTTCATTGTTCACCAAAGCATTGAACAATGTGTTCACTGCTGGGAAGAATGAAGGTTGGTATTTACGTAATTCTTTCATTACCGCAGGTAGGTCACGCGGGTTAGGAATCAATACGTTTGCCTGACCTTTGTACATACCGTAAAGTGCACACACCATAAATGCAAAGATGTGATACAGCGGTAATGCACAGAAGATACGATCATCTGGCTGACCATCTTTCTGACCAAATTTACTTTGGAAAATACCATCACACTGCAACATGTTTGACACAAGGTTACGATGGGTCAATTCTGCGCCTTTAGATACGCCAGTTGTACCACCGGTATACTGAAGTACAGCAGTATCACTTAAAGTTAAGTTTGGACGTTTGTAATTGTTTGCACTCACTTTAGACATTGCTGCATTAAAGCGAATATGACCTGGAATGTTCCAAGCTGGAATTTGTTTACGTACTGAACGTAATACAAAGTTAACCAATGTACCTTTCAGCGTACCAAGCATGTCACCCACAGATGCCACGATCACGTGTTTTACTGGGGTTTTACCAATAATCGCTTGGTAAACAGATGCAAAGTTTTCAATAATAACAAGAGCTTCTGTTCCAGAGTCATTCAATTGATGCTCAAGTTCACGAGAGGTATACAGTGGATTCACGTTGACCAATACCAGGCCAGCACGGAATACACCCAATGCGACAACAGGATATTGAAGAACGTTCGGCATCATGACTGCAACGCGTGAACCTTTGGCCAAACCTAAACTTTGCAAATAAGTTGCAAATTTACGGCTAGCTTCATCAAGTTCTTTAAAAGTTAAGACTTTATCCATAAAGATAAAGGCATCTCTTGAGCCAAACTTCTGGAAATTACGCTCAAAAATATCGACCAATGAGGTATTTTCTGCGGGTAATTCTACAGTTTCTGGAATCCCTGTCTTTTGGTATTCAGCGAACCAAATCTTTTCCATAACGCCCAATTCTCCTGTCGTAATCCTTAATAATCCAACTGTTTTTTTTCAATATTAAGCGGTCATTATTTAACTTGTTTGTGCTTAATATTGCATCCATTTCACGAATAACAGCATATATAACGTATTTCGTTCCATGGATGCTAGTATTATCTTTGAATGAACAGTTTATTTGCTTTTTGATATCCACGTGGTAACAACACACCTTTCGATGCACGTTTGCCCACATATTTTTGCAGATCGTCGCCTTTAAGCTTTAATTGTTGATTTCCTGCAAGCACTTGAATTATTTCATCTAAATTCAAAGTTGTCATGGATACAATTTGATCTTTTGCCTCAAGTTGTATCAATTTATTACCTTTACCCTTATTCAATACTGGTAATTCATCAAGTTCAACCAACAGCAAACGACCCGCAGAACTGAGGAGTGCAAGGTGTGTTGCATTCTCAATTGCCGTTAAATTCATGACCGCCGCCCCTTCAGACAAGCTAAGGAAGGCTTTACCCGCTTTTGCATTGGTATCGAGGTTTTTGGCTTGGGTTTTAAAGCCATAGCCTTTACTACTCATCGCCAAGACTTCTGTTTCATCTTCGGCAATAAACACTTGTTTAAAGCCGACACCACTTGCAGGTGCAAGTTTAGAACTCAGAGGCTCACCTAAACCACGCGCGGATGGTAAAGTATTGATGCCCAAAGCATAGCTACGACCGGCATCATCTAAGACATAAACGCGTTGATTTGATTTACCTTGCGCATGGCTGAGATATTGGTCACCTGCACGGAAATTTAAGTTCTCAGCATCGACTTCATGCCCTTTCGCCGAGCGAATCCAACCCGCTTCAGACAACACCACAGTCACAGGATCTGCAGGAAGCATATCTTGTTCATTAATCGCATGGGCTTCAGCACGTTTCACAATTGGAGAACGGCGGTCATCACCAAATTTCTTCGCATCTTCTTTAAGTTCATTAATGATCAATGCTTTTAATGATTCAGGATTCGCCAATTGTTCACGAATAATGGCAGCTTTGGCTTCCAATTCTTCTTGTTCACGGCGCATTTCCATTTCTTCAAGTTTTGCCAAATGACGTAACTTGAGTTCTAAAATGGCTTCGGCTTGAATTTCATCGATATTAAAATGCGTCATTAACACCGGTTTAGGCTGATCTTCTTCGCGAATAATACGAATCACTTCATCAATATTCAGATAAGCAATGATCAAGCCTGCAAGTATATGTAACCGTTTTTCAATTTTATTCAGATGATAAGTCAAACGACGTGTCACGGTATTTTTACGGATTTCGATCCATTCCAACAAAATACGGCGGATCGATTTCACTTGCGGACGACCGTCAGCGCCAATCATGTTCATATTGACACGATAGCTCGACTCTAAGTCAGTGGTTGCAAATAAATGACTCATCACCGATTCAGCATCAATACGATTCGAGCGCAGGACAATCACTAAACGTGTTGGGTTTTTATGATCTGACTCATCACGTAAGTCCGTGACCAATGGCAACTTCTTCGCCTGCATTTGATCTGCAATCTGCGTGATCACTTTTGAGCCTGAAACCTGATACGGCAGCTCCGTAATCACGATTTCATTTTTCTCAATGCTGTACACTGCACGAGTTCGATAACTACCGCGACCCGTGGTTTGAATTTTGAGTAATTCTTCTGGAGAAGTAATAATTTCCGCACGTGTCGGCAAATCAGGCGCAGGAATATATTCTGCGACTTTCTCATCGGTTAAATTTGGATTGCGAATTAAGGCGATGGTGCCCTTCACCACTTCACGTAAGTTATGCGGTGGGATATCGGTTGCCATACCCACAGCAATGCCCGTTGTGCCGTTGAGTAAAATATTCGGCACACGTGCAGGTAAATTCACGGGCTCTTTCATCGAACCATCAAAGTTATCCTGCCAATCACAGGTTCCTTGTCCTAACTCAGACAATAATAAATCACTATACGCAGACAGTTTTGCTTCGGTATAACGCATCGCTGCAAAGGATTTCGGATCATCTGGTGAACCCCAGTTTCCCTGACCTTCAATAAATGGATAGCGATAACTAAACGGCTGCGCCATAAGCACCATGGCTTCATAACAAGCAGAGTCACCGTGAGGATGGTATTTACCCAGTACATCACCAACCGTACGTGCAGATTTTTTTGGCTTACCCGTTGGCTTTAGCCCGAGTTCGCTCATCGCATAGACGATACGACGCTGAACGGGTTTTAAACCATCACTGATATGTGGCAATGCACGATCCATAATCACGTACATGGCGTAGTTGAGATATGCTTGTTCGGTAAATTCTGCTACGGAACGGTTTTCTGTCGCATGATGCGCAAGGCTTGTCATAACAACCTGTAATCCTAAATTGTTCGTTCTTTATTGGGTTCTTATGCTATGTCGCAGGTGTCCCCTATACAAGGGGATGATCTAACACTCTGCGACAAATTGTGTCTTATGGCGTAAAAATATCCATTTTATTCACCATGATCAACTAAAAATTCAACAGTCTTTATAGACCGATGGATTCTAAAGTTTTGCCCTTGGTTTCCTCACCTAAAACCAGAATCACCACGGCAACGGCAATTAAGACTGCAGTAAACATCATAAAGACATAGCTAAAACCATGATCCATATCCATCATATGTGTCACAGCAAAAGGCGCGGCAATGCCCCCGATCCGACCAATGGCACCCGCCCAGCCCGAACCAAAGGCACGAATATTGGCCGGATATTGTTCTGGTGTATAGGTATAAAGTACGCCCCATGCACCGAGATTAAAGAAGGACATTAAACAGCCCCAGATCACGATCTCTGTCACACTGCCAGACTGTCCGAAGAAATATGCCGAAATGGCACACATCCCAATGAAGCCCGCCAAAGTAGCTTTACGACCCAATTTTTCGACCAACCATGCCGCTGCAATATAACCTGGCAATTGTGCCAAAATCATGACCAAGACATATTCAAAGGATTGAACAATGGTGTAGCCTTCTTTGACCAATAAACTTGGTAACCACGTAAAAATGCCATAGTAAGAAAAGACGATACCGAACCAAATGAGCCACAGCATTAAAGTACGTCGTGCAAAAATGCCTGACCAAAGCTGTGAAAAACTGATGTTGTGCTTTTCTGCAACCGGTTTGACCTCAAAAATTTCAACAACTTGTACACCACATTTGGCTTCAATCTTTTTCACCAATGCATGTGCTTCATCAAAACGTCCACGGTTGATTAAATAAGGCACCGATTCGGGCACCATTTTCCAAATCACGATCGCATATAACGCAGGAATACCGCCAATCAGGAACGCTGCATGCCAACCAAAATCAGGAATAATAAAGCGTGAGACCAACGCTGCAACCAACCAGCCCAGTCCCCAAAAACTTTCTAGTAAGACAATAAAACGACCACGCACATGCGCCGGAATATATTCACTGACCAAAGTCACCGCGACTGGGAGTTGCCCCCCTAAACCTAAGCCGACAATAAAACGAAACACCAACAACCAAGTTAGATTAGGTGCAAACGCACATGCAGCGGTGGCTAAGCTATAAATCACCAATGTCCATGCAAAGACTGTTTTTCGGCCAAAGCGATCTGCCAGTCCTCCAGAAAACACCGCGCCAATCGCCATCCCAACAAAACCAATCGAGACCACCCAACTTTTATCATTTGGCGTCATGGCCCAATCTTCAGCCATTTTCGCTAAGATAAAAGAAATGAGCCCCGTATCCATGGCATCAAACATCCAGCCAAGGCCAATAACCCAAAGTAAAGTGTAGTGAAACTTACCGATGGGTAAGCGTTGTATACGTGAGACTAAGTCCATAACAAGATCTCTGAACTGGTGGAAGGATGAACACTGCTTTCCCAACAGGATGTATGATTTTGCGTTTTTTAGTATAGATCCATGCAAAAGACCGACCATTGATCCGTCTTTTCAGCATTTTAATGTGATGTTATAGCAACGCGGCTATGACAAATCTTTTGAAGATACCGACTGATCATCATCATCTTTATAAATAAATTTAGGCATTTCTAAGCCAAAGTAAATGGCGATCAGACGTAAGGTGAAACCGAAAATGAGCGTCGCAATGACGGTCAATTCTAGCGATAAGCCAATCTCAATGCAGAGCCAATAACAAATCACGGACACAAAAGAAATACTGGCATAAAGTTCACGACGGAACACCAGCGGGACATCGTTACAAAGGATGTCTCGTAAAATACCGCCAGAGACGCCCGTTAGTACCCCTGCTACCGCAGAAACCACAAAACCATGTCCCATTTCTAAAGCGATTTGACAGCCAATAATGGTAAAGCCAATGAGACCAAGGGCATCGAGAACTAAGAAGATATTACGAAGATGACGCATCCACTTTGCAATCAGGATGGTGACAAATGCAGCAAAGCAGGTCAGCATGAGGTATTCGGGATGCTTAACCCATGTCAGTGGATAGTGCCCAAGTAGCACATCACGAACCGAACCGCCCCCCAGTGCCGTGACACAGGCAATCAATGTTACCCCAAACCAGTCCATACTCCGCCGACCCGCAGACAATGCACCTGTCATTGCTTCTGCCGTGATTGCGATAATATAAATAACGGTAAGTAACATCGCCCTTCTTCCACTGAGGGTTGAGATGCGCGCTATTCTAAGCTAAATCTGCTCAAATGTTATAAAAATTGCGCACAACATTGTTTAAATTTTCGTCCAGAACCACAAATACAGGGCTGCTTCATGGTGATTTGCATCTCTGTGGTCGGATCAAGGAAATACCAGCGCTGCTCGAACTTCACAAAGTGTGAAATTTCATGATGTACCTGCGCTTGCTGCCCATCGTGATAATGGGCTTTAAATTCAACTTGAGCATGGTTTTTATCGAGTTTTTCTTGAGCCTGTACCACCTCAAGTTTTAACCACTGATTGGCCTGACTCCACGCTGCAATGGCACTGACATCCAAGGCTTGCTGCTGTCCAAACGCAGTTGTTTGTACAATATAATCAATCTTATGCAGTGCAAAAGCACTATAACGTGAACGCATCAACTGCTCTGCAGTCTGTGCATTTTCACGCCCCGTATGTAAGGGCTGACAACAGCTACCATATTCACCTTTGCCACACGGACACTGGACTTGTGACATGTTTGTTTCCATAAAAAAATAGCCTGACAATGCAGGCTATTTTAACGGATCTTTCCACACAATTTTCATCAGTAGATCCGTATCGATTCAAATAAAAGAATGATACACGGTAAGGTCATCCGCAAGTGTTTGAGACAGGACTACTTCTAATCAAAAATGTTTTTGCAATGCTTTGAATAATTTGACGGTAGTGAACGAGTTTTGCGGATGACAATGGTTTTGGGTACTTTTGCCGAAACAAAAGTACCTCCAGCCGAAGGCTAATCCCTTTATTTAAACCCTAGATGTAAGACTCCGTCGAATAGACTTAAAAATCATTTTAAAAATGCGTAATTACTTTTACGTGCGTAACATCAGTGATCTATATAGATTACCCCCCGATACGCAACTTAATCTTCAGTTGGCATGGGAATGACATGCACTTTTTCGATCTTATGACCATCCATTGTGACCACTTCAAAGATGTGTTCATCCGCTTTGAATTTTTCACCATTGGCTGGTAAACGGCCCAAATGAAATAAGATATATCCGGACAATGTCGAATACTGTTCAGCATCATCCACCAAGTCACGACCCAACAATAAAGACACGTGGCGAATATCGGTTGAGCCATCGAGTAACAATGAACCATCATCGAGACTTTCTGCTGCCGTCTCTGGTTCATCTTCATCGGGGAACTCACCTGCAATCGCTTCTAAGACATCAATCGGTGTTGCAATCCCTTCAATTGAACCGTATTCGTTCAACACCAAAGCCATTTGCAACGGCGCTTGACGCAATTGTTCCATCACCATCAAGACTTGTGCATTTTCATGCACCACCACTGGCTCACGGAGATGTTTTTCGAAATCGAGTACGCCCGTTTCAATATAGTCATTCATGACTTTATGAGTCAGTACCGCACCCGCAATATTGTCAAGCTCACCATGTGCCACAATTAAACGTGAATGCGTGGTACTGAGTAATTGAGCACGAATCGCCTCAGGTTCTTCATCTAAATCAATCCATTCCAGTTCAGGACGAGGTGTCATCACGGACTTTACTGGACGCTCAGATAAACCCAGTACCCCTTGTACCATGACACTGTGGTAAACCCCGTTGTCTTCATCAAAGACTTCATCAGCAAAAGCACGTGTTGCAAGCACATCTTCATTTTCATTTTGATTGTCTGCAACATTTTTCCCACCGAGCATACGCATCACAGCTGAGGCTGTGCGATAACGTAAGTCTGTGGTTGTCACCATTTTTTCTTGATTATGACGCATGGTTTGGTTCAAGAACTCAATCATGACAGAGAAACCAATGGCCGCGTATAAGTAACCTTTTGGAATATGGAAACCAAAGCCTTCGACTAAGAGCGAGAAACCGATCATCATCAAGAAACACAGACACAGAATCACCACCGTTGGGTGACGGTTCACGAAGTTCATCAGTGGTTTAGATGCCCACAGCATAATGCCGACAGCAATAATGACCGCAATCATCATGACAGAAAGGTGTTTCACCATCCCGACAGCGGTAATCACGCTGTCGAGCGAGAACACGGCATCAAGCACCACAATCTGCACAATCACCATCCAAAACGTCGCATGCACAGGATTTTCTTCCTTTAGCATCGGCTTGTTTTCAAGACGTTCACGCAGTTCCATGGTGCCTTTAAACAGTAAGAACACCCCACCAAACAGTAAAATTAGATCTCGACCGGAAAATGGATGGTCGAAAATATGGAACAGTGGGTTGGTTAGAGTCACCACCCATGCAATCGAGGCCAGTAAGACCAATCGCATACACAGTGCAAGCAATAAGCCGACAATCCGTGCGGTATTACGCTGTTCTGGCGGTAATTTTTCCGCAAGAATCGCAATAAAAACCAGGTTATCGATACCTAAAACAATCTCAAGCACCACCAGTGTCAATAAACCCACCCATGCAGATGGGTCGGACATCCATTCAAAGATCATAATTGTATCTCCTGAATGTTATTCACACGTGGATCATGCTGATTTGAAGATGAAATGCATTGGACATGCGCAAACGCTTTTAATGGCGTTCTTTCTAATATTTTGATGTGTGCTGAGTGACAACAACCACTACCCATGACGGTTCTTTAGCTTAAAATGAAGTTTTAAGTATAGCAAGTTAAGGTAAAAATTCACCCTTTTTTACCAAAGTACAATCTCTGTATGGAAGAATTTAAACCCAGTGATGACATTAAATTGTCATATTTAGCTGCCAATGTAGTGTCATAAAAAATAACATGCTAAGGTAAAATTAAAACGTAATGAATAGCGGATTAAAAATGACAGAAAAACGTGGTAATCCTTCTCCTGCTACAACACAACCTTTAATCGCACTGTATTGCGGCTCCCGCTCTGGTAACAATCCAATTTATCAAGAAAAAGCCATCGCATTAGCGCAAGGCTTGGCTGAACATGGTTTTGGTCTGGTCTATGGTGGTGCCAGTATTGGCCTGATGGGTCAAGTTGCTGACGCTGTGGTCGAACATGGCGGCGAAGCCGTGGGTGTGATTCCTGAGTTTATGTTGGATTATGAAATTGCACATAATCATTTGACTGAATTACATGTCGTGCGCAGTATGCATGAGCGTAAAGCCATGATGGCAGAACGTGCAAGTGCCTTTGTTGCCCTGCCCGGTGGTCTTGGCACATTTGAAGAAATTTTAGAAATCGCCACTTGGGGACAGTTGAATCAACACCAAAAGCCGATGATGCTTTATAACGTCAATGGCTTCTATGATGCACTGATTGCACAATTAGACCATGCGGTCGCTGAAGGTTTCTTGCCGCCGCAGCATCGTGCCAAACTGATCGTATGTAATTCTTCGAAGCAGATCTTTAGTGCACTGAAAAATTTAGATTGCCCGAAAAATTTCGTGGTTTAACTGTATTTTAGATGTCAAAAAGGGGAATAAATTATTCCCCTTTTTTTATTGCTCGATGTCCTAATTCAAATCGAGATCGTGCCGACTTAACCCGACACCACACGATAGAACCATGGCAATGTTGTCGCTAAGAAAATACTCATCAACAAACCAAGCATCAATTTCATCGCATCTTTGCTGACATTTCGTGAAGTTCGATATTTATTCACTTCATGTAAATGCATGGACATAGCAAATTCACGTCCTGCGAGTAAGCCCAAGAACACCCAAGTGGTACTCATTGGAATATTACTCCACTCTTTGAACACCAATAAAATCAAAGCATACATAAAGTCGATAATGGTTGCCGAGCGGATATCAGCCACACCCGTTTTGGTGTCGATAATGCCCTGAATCGCCCCGCCACGTTGGTACAAAATGATCCCAAGCAGTACGATAAACACCACAATTGCAAAAATCAGGAACTCCAGCGGCACCTGACGAGGGACGTAGACAAAAATATTGGCCAAATCCTGAATCAGCCACTGACTCCATAAAAATGCCGTCGAAACCCACTGTAGTCCCACCCAAATATTCGAGGGTGTTTCATCACGTGTTTTACTGAAATAAACCGAGATGCCTTTAATCACAAATCGATAAACAATAATCGCAACAACAAAAGCTACCGCATAACCCATCATCGACTTGGTTAACATCGACCCAAGACTACTCGGAGAGAAAATCGTTAACACTAAGAATGTGGTGCTGACCGGAATTCCGTAGCGAGTCAAAATGATCAGTAAGATCGGTGGCACAATATAGAGCCACGTGACCCCTTCTGCGGGAAATGGAATCGTTTCTAAACGACCATAAGATGCATCCCCCACGCCAGAACTGTACCAACCATAAACCAATACAATGGCTAAAATACTGCTGACATAGATCCACAACAGCCACCAAGGGCGATGCGCATTGGATGAAATAAAGGTTCCCAATGTCTGTGGCACATCATTACCGACAATAGAATAGGCCGCGAGACAGAAGCCTATGACCATCAGAATTTCGATTGTCATGAAAACAAAACACCTTTGCCATAAAGAAAAAGCCCTCCAATAAATGAAGGACTTGAGCGCATTATGACAGTTTATCTGGCGTTCATACAATTTCGCGCCGTGCATTTCTCGATACTAAAATAAAAACCTCAAATAAAACAAATGCTTTAAAGTTTAATTATTTCAATTTAATCTGATAAACCGCAGTGCTACCGCTCACTTCATTTCCAACCACCAATAAAGGTTGAGCATTGGGCGAATCTTTGGCCGCAATAAAAATCAGACCTTCGGGCCCTAAATCGCCCTGCTTAGTTATATCGGTTTGCGCTATATCTCGTGTATTAAAATACTGAACAAATTTCGCCTGTTGCGGCTGTGTGATGTCATACACCATGATCCCGCTAGCCCGCTCTAGCCCGATAAAGGCATAGGTTTTTTGACCAATTTTACCCAGTGTGATACCTTCAGGTTCAGGGCCTTTATTGTCACTACGATCATCAAATTTAAAGGCTTCATGATTACTATTAAATTGGGCTGGGAACAATTCAGCAATTTTGCGTTCAAACTCACTGCCAGAATCCCAAACAATTTTTCGACTGATGGGATCGACGATACTGAACGAGCGCCCACCATAGGTATAAAGTTTGTCATAAACCAACTTACCGTCGTCCAATACAGGTTTTCCGGCAGCATCACGTTTAAAACCTTGTGTCCAACTGATGGTTAAACGGCCAATCTGTGCATCTTTGATCAGGTTATCTGCACAAATTTCTGTCGGCGCTGTGGTGGTACAAGCTTTAAAGACGCTCGGGTCGAGTTTTGCACCAACGACACCAGGCACCAGATGACGTAAATGTGCTGCATAATCCCCTTTTGCATCAAAGCCAGCTTTTTTAAACAGATGCTTAACTCGAATTTCTTCGGCATAGCCTTGGCTTAAATCTTCGCCCGTAAAATACTGTGTTTCGTCTTTTAGCCATTCTCGGGCATCGCCTTCATTGGCGGTGACCAAATAACTTTTTCCATCCGCTTGATAATGTGCAATGGCATCAGGCATATACATACCATACAGCCCAGGCCATGCCTGAATATTGATCATCCCAGCATCTTTGGCACAGCTCTCGACCTGACGACCTAAGCTGTCTGTCGCACCAATCACACAATCACGATCACTGCCATCAAGTGCATTTTCAGGCAAGCTGTGATCTTTATAACCCATCGGAAAAATATCGATAAATTCTGCTTTCACTAGATCGAGCACGGCAATCGCATTGTTCTCTTGTAAGCTCACCCATGCCGTTTGACCATCTTGGCTCACCGCAATGTACTCAGGTTCTAGGTCTTGAGCCACACTCGTGGTTTGTACACCTTGCGTCTTCACATCGGCATATTGTGCGGTGTCGGGTCCAAAAATGCGAACGCCCGCATCAATTAGCTCTTGTTTTCGTGTATTCCACGCACGGAAATCCACCAATTTCGCCGTTGGCTTTTCAATCTGAGTTAGATCAATAATACTGACTGAACCTTCAGGGTCGACTGCATAACCTTCATTTGGTTCGCCTTCATTAGCGACCAATACTTTTTTGCCATCTGGGCTAAAGGTCAGCATGTCTGGCAAAGCCCCAACTTCGACCTGACTGATAAAACTTAAATCTTGTGCTTTAAAAAAGGCCACGATGCCCGGCTGCGTTTTATCGGCCGCTTGCACCGCGAGTGCCACGATGCCATTGTGTACAGCAACGCTATTCACTTCAGAATCGGCCAAATATTTTTTAGCATCTAAAGATTGTAAATATGTAGGCTGTGCTGGTTGTTTTAAATCCAGTACATCAACCACACCAGCTTTGGCATTGACCACAAATACGCGCTGACTTTGAGCATCATAAGCAGGAATTTCTGCTGCACTCGCGCCAAAAATACCCGATTCATAACGCCCAATCTGTTCCAACGCGATAGTGTTTGGCGTGACTTCTTCGACCACTGGAGGAGGTGTTTGCACTTGCGCATCATCATTGCTGTCATTACACGCCACTAGCCCCACAGACAACATGGCACACATCAGCGCCGAAATTTGTAGTTTCATGTTTTCATTCGTCTTTTATTAAAATATGACCAATTTATAAACATTAGGTTGCATAGAGATGAAACTTTCATTGCATTTTTCTTGCAATTTTTTGGCTCAATTATGCAAAGCTTTTACTACATCCGAATGGCAATATTCATTTAAACTGTTTAAAAATCTCAGCTTTATTGACTTATGAATAGCACGCCAACGCATCAGGCTTTACAACCCGAATTTAGACTTCTTGTGCTATTGGTCTCTATTGGCTTTTTTATGCAAGGGCTGGATACGACCATCGTCAATACAGCAATCCCAGCGATGGCAAGAAGTTTGGGCGAAGACCCGCTACAAATGCATAGTGTGGTCGTGGCCTATGTCTTGTCCGTTGCGGCGTGTATTCCTTTAAGTGGTTGGTTGGCCGATCGTTTTGGTGTACGAAATACGTATTTCACAGCCATTATTATTTTTACGTTAGCATCGCTAGGCTGCGGCATGGCCAATAGCCTGAATGAGCTGCTGGTTTATCGGGTAATTCAAGGTATAGGTGGCGCATTACTGCTGCCTGTTGGGCGTTTGGCGATGCTCAAAGTGATTCCTCGGACACAGTTTTTATCGGCTATGAGTCTGATGAGCCTTGCTGGTTTAATGGGCCCCTTAATTGGTCCTACCCTTGGCGGTTGGCTGGTGGAAGTCGCAACATGGCATTGGATCTTTTTAATAAACATTCCAATGGGACTGTTAGGAGTACTTATTACCTTTAAAGCCATGCCCAATGTGACCGAACCGAGCGTACAACGCTTCGACTTTATGGGTTTTGTCTTATTGGTCGTCGCCATGGTGGGGTTATCGTTAGGCATTGAAAACTTTGCCAGCCCGCATCTGCCGCTATGGTGGAGCCTGCTTTTAGTCGCAGCAGGCATCATCGCCAGTTTGATCTATGCCTTTCATGCACATACCCACGCCAATGCGCTGTTTCGCAGTAAATTATTTCAAAATCGGATCTATGCCATCGGTATTATCGGCAACTTCTTTGCCCGCCTTGGCGGCAATGCCATGCCATTTTTGATTCCCTTAATGCTACAAGTGGCTTTTGGCTTTGAGCCTTTTATCACAGGTTTATTGATGATACCGACGGTACTCGGTTCATTGGCATCAAAACCGATTATTCGTCAAATCATTCAACGCTTTGGCTATCGTAAAGTGTTATTGGTAAATACTTTCTTGGTCGGTGCCTGTATTTGCAGTTTTGCACTCTCTACGGCTGAAACCCCCACTTGGTTACGTGCCTTACACTTTTTTATTTTTGGTATTTTAAACTCGCTGCAATTCGTTTCGATGAATACCTTAACCCTCAAAGATTTACCCCAACAAGATGCCAGCAGTGGCAACAGTTTCTTGTCTATGATTATGATGGTTTCGATGAGTATCGGTGTGGCTTTGGCAGGGACTTTAGTCAACGTGTTTACGGCCTATTATGGTCCTGCACAAATCGAAACAGCATTCCATAGCACCTTGATTTTACTCGGCTGCATTAACCTGATTACCGCAGCGATTTTTTGGCAGATTCCTAAACATGTGGATGTCTAAACCTGTGTCATCGGGCAAATCTATGACAGCTCAACCTTTAAAGGGTTATGATAAAAGGGATACTTGGATACATTTTCATGCCTAAAAAAGCCAAATCACGTACCTCTAAAAGCTCACTCAAAAAATACAGCCCGATTATTGCACTCAGCGCTATCAGCGGCGTCATAGTGGTGGCTGGATTAGGTTATTTAGCCGTGATGCCGCATCGCCCTGCATCTGCAGAAGAATATCCCGTCAAAGGTTTTGATGTTTCTCATCATCAAAAAGATATTCAATGGTCAAAAATTTCACCTAAAAAATACCAATTCGTTTATCTCAAAGCCACAGAAGGTGGTGATTTTAAAGATCGAAAATTTCAAGACAACTGGTTACAAGCACGGGAAAACGGCTTTTTAGTTGGGGCCTATCATTTTTACCGTCTGTGCCGTGATGGCAAGATTCAGGCTGAAAATTTTATTGCTTCCGTGCCGAAAAAAGCCGATGCCCTTCCTCCCGTGATTGATTTGGAATATGACACCAACTGCATTAACACCTACAGCAAAGAGCAGTTACTCAAAGAAATCAGCTATATGCATGATCGCTTGCACCGCCATTATGGCAAACAACCGATTTTTTATACCTCGAAGTCTTTTTATAATATTGTCTTAGCTGGCGAGTTTAAACAGACGCCGCTGTGGGTCCGCGAATATAAAGGCCCACCCGATCTAAAAAACAATCCGAAATGGCTGATTTGGCAACATACTAATCAAGGAAAAATTCAAGGCATCTCGACCACCGTCGATTTAAATGTATTTTCAGGTGATGCTAAGGCTTGGACTGATTTTTTAGACAAAAATGGCGTTTCCCCGATCAAACCTCGTTGATTTATTCACCGACTCAGGACAACATCGAACAAAATAATCCGTGAAAACTGAGTCGCAGGATGCGTATTTTAAAAATTTTTCTTATTATATTTTCAGTTTTTATGATCCTCGCCATCGGGATATTGGCATATTTGATCCAACCTTCAGGGACCTTGGCAGCGTTTAAAACGTGGCATTATCAACTTCCCACACAAAGCACTACAGATACTCACTCAGCGGCACCCTATCACGTAAAATTCTTTGGTGTTTCGACCTTACTTTTTGACGATGGCCAAGAGCAAATCCTAATCG
Source organism: Acinetobacter sp. YH12218 (assembly GCF_013417925.1). Taxonomy (NCBI): domain Bacteria; kingdom Pseudomonadati; phylum Pseudomonadota; class Gammaproteobacteria; order Moraxellales; family Moraxellaceae; genus Acinetobacter; species Acinetobacter sp. YH12218. The sequence goes on along the minus strand of NZ_VPDB01000007.1, from coordinate 8,659 downwards.
ATGGCTTCTTTAGTCGGCCATCGCTCAGTCGAACCATATTCACTCAAATCCAAAGTGATCAGCCTTTATTACACAGCTATATCGACCAATACGACTTAAAACGCACTCGTGCTATTTTCGTGACTCATTCACATTATGATCATGCGCTTGATATTCCAATGTTGGCCCACCAGCTCCCCAAGGCCATGATTGTCGGCTCTAAAAGCACCTTAAATATCGCACAGGCAATGCCAATCGCTGAATCACAATTACACGAAGTTCAAGCTTGGCAACCGATACAAATCGGTAAATTCACCATTACTGCCATCCCCTCGCAACATACTCCGCCAACGGCCGTTAATGATGATTTGGGGGAAGAAATTTCGCAGCCACTGCAACTCCCTGCACATTTTAGTCAGTTTAAAGAAGGTGGATCATATGACTATCTCATCCAACATGGGCCGCATTACAGTTTAGTCAAAGCCAGTACAGGTGCTGTGCCCAAACAGTTGCAAAAACTAAAAGTCGATACTTTATTTTTAGGCATCGCTCAGCTTTCCAAGCAAACGGCAGCATTTCAACAGCAATATTTCAAAGAAACCTTAGCGACTCTTCAACCCAGCACCGTGATTCCAATTCACTGGGATAATTTTTTCAAACCACTGAATCCAGAGCTCGAATTTTTACCTCGCTTTGCCGATGACACTCCTCAAAGCCTAAATCTATTGATACAGTCGGCAGCAGCTCAAAACACCAAGGTGGTTTTACTCAGTCAACCTGTGTCGTTCGAGTTAAAAAATTGAGGAAAGCGCTGGATTGACTGTGCGATACTGAAATTCAATTTTTAGGCACTGATTTATCTAGGCATGAGGAAAATCATACATATCGACATGGATGCATTCTTTGCATCAGTAGAGCTGCGGGAACGCCCCGAACTCAAACAGCTTCCTGTTGTTGTGTCTTCACATCACCCTCGTGCGGTCATCTGTGCCGCGTCCTATCCTGCACGTGAATTTGGTTTACGTTCTGCGATGTCGATGGCACAGGCCCGTAAACTCTGCCCACAGGTCGTGGTGATTGAACCGAATTTTGAAAAATATCGTGCCGTTTCGGCGCAAATTCATACCATTTTTCAACGCTATACGTCGCTGATTGAGCCACTATCCTTAGACGAAGCTTATTTGGACGTCACAGTAAATTTACAACACATTCCGAGCGCCACCGAAGTCGCTATACGAATTCAGGCAGAGATTTTACAAAGCACTGGTTTAACTGCCTCTGCAGGTGTCGCGCCCAATAAATTTTTGGCTAAAGTCGCTTCTGATTGGAACAAACCCAATGGCATTTATATTATCAAACCATCACAAGTTCTGCATTTCATCCATGACTTGGCACTGAAAAAAATTCCTGGTGTGGGAAAAGTGACTCAAGAAAAATTAAAAGCCATGCAACTCAATACATTAGGTGATTTACAACAAATTGAAGAAGCCGTTCTGATTCATCATTTCGGTAAATATGGACGACAACTCTATCTGTATGCACAAGGCATTGATGAACGACCGGTCCAATCTAGCCGTGAACGTCAACAGATTTCCAAAGAAACCACTTTTGATGATGATCTCACATTGAGCCAATGTCAGCCCTATTGGCCCAAACTGATTGACCAAGTCTGGTCTAGTTTAGAAAAAAAGCAGTTAAGCGCGCGCGGTGTATCGGCCAAATTAAAACTCAAAAATTTCCAAGTGCTACAGCACAGTAAGAGTTTTAAAACATCGCTGAATAATCGTGAAGACCTTGCGCAGGTGTTACAGCAATTACTGCATGAAATGCATATTTCTGAGGAAGATCAATTTCGCCTGATTGGCATAGGGGTCTATCAATTAAGTGCGCAAAACCAAGAAGCACAACTTTCGCTGCTCTAAAAACTTCAAGAAGATCGTATTTGCTTAAGATTTAGGCAGAAGAACAAAATTAAAGCAATTTGCTATTCACAAAGCCTAAAATTAGAGTACTCTATCAGCGCACTACATTATCCGTGTATGCGCTGAGATGCTGAAAATCACCTTTACTTTCAGCATGCTGTCCTGTGATTGGCGTGACGATCAAATCCGAATATTACAGGGCAACTCTGTTGTCAATCATGGAATACCCCGCTGTATGCCTTCTGCAAAATCTGCTCCAAATCCTCAAAATATTTCACAAAATCAAGAACAACGTGCGCGTAAAGCCGCATTAAGTAGCTTCATTGGTGCCGTAGTCGATTGGTACGATTTTTTACTTTATGGCATTGTTGCCGCACTCATTTTCAAAGATCAGTTTTTCCCCATTATTGGCAACAATATGGGAACCTTGGCAGCCTTGGCGACCTTTGGCGTCGGCTTCCTGTTCCGCCCCTTAGGCGGCATTGTGTTTGGACATTTTGGTGACAAGCTGGGTCGGAAAAAAATGTTGGTGCTCACCGTCATCCTGATGGGGATTTCGACGGTCGGTATCGGTTTATTACCCAATTTTGCGGCCATCGGTTGGTGGGCCCCGATCCTACTCGTAACACTTCGGGCAATACAGGGTTTTGCTGTCGGTGGTGAATGGGGCGGCGCTGCCCTGATGGCTGTAGAAAATGCCCCGAAAGGCAAAAAAGCCTTTTACAGTAGTGGTGTACAAATTGGCTATGGCGTCGGACTCGTTCTGGCAACAGGCGCTGTGTCTTTGATTATTGCCACTTTGGGTGAAGATGCTTTTGCTGATTGGGCGTGGCGAATTCCCTTTATTGCCAGTATTGTCTTGCTGGCTATCGCAATGTGGATTCGACGTGATCAAGACGAATCACAAGAATTTGTCGACCATGTGGTCAAAGCTCAGCAAACGCCGCAAAAATTACCGATTCTGCAAGCGATTAGCCAACACCCCAAAGCCTTTTTCTACATTATTGCGCTGCGCTTGACCGAGTTACTCACCATGTATTTGGTGACGAACTTTGCACTGAATTATTCCACCGCTCAATTGGGCATGGACAAACAGTTCTTCCTCAATATCACCTTAATGGTTGGTGCCATTAGCTGCTTCAGCATTCCCCTCTTTGCGTGGCTAGCAGATCGATTTGATCATCGTAAGATGTGTGTATTGGGTGGCTTAATTGGTGCGCTTTCGGCCTTTCCTTTCTTTATGGCCCTTGATGCACAAAATACTTGGCTGATTATTGTCGGTGCAATTTTCCTTGCCAATATTGCCCATGATATGGTGGTGAGTGTACACCAACCGATTTTTACCTCCCTGTTTGGTACCGCCTATCGCTACAGTGGCGCAGGTGTCGGTTATCAAGTGGCTAGTATTATCGGTGGTGGCTTTACCCCAATGATTGCAGCAGCTTTGGTGATTTGGGGTGATGGTTCATGGCATTATGTGGCAATCTACCTTGCTGTCGGCTGTTTATTGACGGCCTTAGTTGCAGCTACGATGCCTAAAACTCAAGATTAAGTGACCTTTTTGCTTTCAGGATATTCCGCATGACCATCCAACGCCTGCATGTTTCAAAACGCTTTTCCGAAATCGCTATTTCTGGTCAATTGGTTCATTTGGCAGGTCAATTGGCAACAGACCTTGATTTAGACATCAAAGGACAAACACAGCAAACATTTGAGATCATTGATCAATTTCTTGCAGATGCCGGTACAGATAAAAGCCACATTATGTCAGTGACCATTTATCTTAAAGATATTGAACAGGATTATGCCGCATTCAATGAGGTATGGGATGCGTGGGTGTCAGACATTGAAGCATTACCCAGAACTTGTGTTGAAGCCAAATTATACGACCCGCGTGTACGGGTAGAATTAACGGTCGTAGCCATTAAGCCTGAATAACCATTAAGCCTGAATTACAAAAAAAAGCATGTCTAAAGACATGCTTTTTTTTGTAAAAGATTTTGCTCTTTGAATCCCTAAGATCCAATAATTTTGATCTTTTTACGTTCCAAATCTGAATATAAATGATATTTTTTCAGATCATTAACCGGCACAAATGGCGCTTGTACACGCTGCTCATTCAAGAAATCTTCGCGTAATTGAACGTACTCAGGCACATCATCATAACGAATGACCCGATAGCCTGCCAAAGCGAGCAAAGCATCTTGATATTGCGACTGCTGCATCCGTTTTAGCACCATTGGATCATCTAAAGCGACGATCGCCAAGATCTGATGCTGTTCATCTAGGACGACAAAGTCCGCCACCATATTTCGATACTTATTCCGCGTACGATAGTATTTCGTGGTCAACAGTGCATCAAAAGACACGTGCGCAAGGATCGTATGCTTAGGCAAAATTTCTTTTAAACGCGTGTAGGTTAATTGCTCATTAATGTTGAAAATAGCACGTTGTTTCAATGCGCTATCTTGTTGCTTAGAATCACCTTCTAAACTTTTCCAAGCCATTATGAGCACACAGAAGAGTAAAATACTCCCTATTACTATGTATATAGTCATCTCATAATCCTTTATATTTCTTATATTTTTGGTTTTTGACATACTTCTTTTGAAGACGAAGTATACAACCAGTATTATTTTTTTAATTTCCTATTAAAAAAAATAACTCTAACTTTCACACAATACGTATTTAAACTGACAAAAAGTTGCAAACTTAAAGCGTCAAACATCACATGCCACTTCGTTCAGAGTAATAGCATCCATTGCTATATACAGATACTTTAGATCATTCGCTAAAACGACAGCAAGTGCATTTCCTCTCACTGTCAGACAATTCCGATAAGCTGTCAAATTTTGCTCGTATTTCATTGAGATAACCGACACACATATGGCATTGAGCTTGTAACAGCATATAAAAATGCAAACTGTCTTATGCTGCCGAGCATAACACCCATAAAAAAAGACACCGAAGTGTCTTTTTTTATTTAATCATTTTAAGCGCGTGATTTAGGCTTCGATTTTCCTTTGGGTTTCGGACCGCCAAAAGGTTTTTTCGCATCACCCGTTTCACGCGGCGGCAGACCAGTATGCTGCGTCAAGATTTGACCGCGCTCAGGACGCTTCTTGGTATTTGAAGGACGCGATTGAGCAGCCTTAGTCCGATTACCTTGTTCGCCTGTACGTTTTTGTGAATCACCCGCAATGCTTGAGTTCTTTTTACGTGCAGATTGGTATTGGCCCTCAGCACTACCCGCAGGCTGATACGTCGGAATCAAATGCTGTTTTGAGTTACCAATCAGATCCTGACGCCCCATTTCTTTGAGCGCTTCACGCAGCAATGGCCAGTTGTTTGGATCATGATAACGTAAGAAGGCTTTATGCAAACGGCGGCGTTTTTCACCTTTCACGATATCGACATTTTCAGTATAACGCGCCACTTTAGCCAGCGGGTTTTTACCGGTGTAATACATGGTCGTTGCAGTCGCCATTGGTGATGGATAAAAGGTTTGCACCTGATCGGCACGGAAACCATTCTTCTTCAGCCAAATTGCCAAGTTCATCATGTCATAGTCAGTCGTACCCGGATGCGCTGCAATAAAGTAAGGAATGAGATACTGCTCTTTCCCTGCTTCCTTACTGAAACGATCAAACATTTGTTTGAAACGGTCATAGGTCCCGATCCCCGGTTTCATCATCTTCGATAATGGACCTTTTTCGGTATGTTCTGGCGCAATCTTCAGGTAACCGCCAACGTGATGTGTCACCAATTCTTTGACATATTCTGGGTTTAACACCGCAAGGTCATAGCGTAAACCGGAACCGATCAGAATCTTTTTAATCCCCGGCAATGAACGCGCTTTACGGTATAACTGGGTTAAAGGCGCATGATCGGTATGTAAGTTTTGACATACACCCGGGAATACACACGACGGCTTACGGCAGTTCTTTTCAATCTCAGGATCTTTACATGCCAAACGGTACATATTGGCCGTTGGACCGCCTAAGTCAGAAATGATCCCAGTAAAACCCGGTGCGGTATCACGAATTTTTTCAACTTCACGCAAAATCGATTCTTCAGAACGGTTTTGAATGATACGCCCTTCATGCTCTGTAATTGAGCAGAAGGTACAGCCGCCAAAACAGCCACGCATAATGTTCACAGAGAACTTAATCATGTCAAAGGCAGGAAAACGCGCTTCACCATACGCAGGATGTGGCAGACGTGCATACGGCAAGTCAAACACATAATCCATTTCTTCTGTAGTCAAGGGAATCGGCGGCGCATTCAGCCAAACATCACGTTCACCATGCTTTTGCACCATCGCGCGCGCATTGCCCGGATTGGTTTCCAAATGCAAAATACGGTTGGCATGTGCATACAGCACAGGATCATTCGCCACATCTTCATAGGCAGGCAAACGAATCACCGCCAATTCACGCGGCGGCAATTTATGCTTAATGGCTTTTGATGCAGGCTGCAGCTGCACGATTTGCGTGTCGGCGTCTAAGTTATCACCTTCACGAACAATCGGATTTGCTACCGCTTCTTTTTGGAAGCCTTGATATTGCGTAACGCTGTCTTTGCCTTTTTCGATTTCACAGCCTTCAAGGTCTTCGGTCATCACATAAGGGTTAATGATCGGATCGACACGGCCAATCGCATCGACATCATTCGATGCAATTTCAACAAACTTCGCTTTTGAAGCCCGGTTATTTTTATTCACAATAAATGCCGTACCGCGGACATCCGTAATCTCTTGGATTTTTTCACCGCGGGCCAAACGATGCATGATTTCCGTGATTGAACGTTCACCATTACCATACATCAATAGATCGGCTTTCGAGTCCATCAATACTGAACGGCGGACTTTGTCTGACCAATAATCATAATGTGCAATACGGCGCAGTGAGGCTTCAATACCGCCCAATAATACAGGCACATCTGGATAAGCTTCACGCACACGTTGGCAATATACCGTTGCTGCACGGTCTGGACGTTTATTCGGTTGATTATCCGGAGAATATGCATCATCCGAACGGATTTTACGGTCTGCCGTATAACGGTTGATCATCGAATCCATGTTGCCGGCAGTCACGCCCCAAGCAATATTTGGTTTACCCAATACACGGAAGGCTTCTACATTGGTCCAGTCTGGCTGAGCAATAATCCCGACACGGAAACCTTGTGCTTCAAGGGTACGGCCGATAATGCCTGAACAGAATGACGGATGATCGATATACGCATCACCACAAACCAAAATAAAGTCGCAGCTGTCCCAACCGAGTTGATCCATTTCTTCGCGTGACATCGGCAAAAATGGCGCAGGGTCAAAACAAGACGCCCAATATTTGTCGTAATCAAACAACGCTTTTGGCGCAGTCTGCATAGTATAAGCAGTAGACATGGCTAGCAATTCTCGGCTGGCAGATGGAATGATCTGAAAAAAGATCAAAGAAGATGAAAGCCGATCATTTTACCATGAATTCCATTCATCATGCTTGATTATAATTTATACAATAGCTACAGAATCATTGAATTGTTTTATATAGACATCAGATGTAATCGTGCTGTAGCACAACTATAAAACAAGATTTAAATAAATCATTTGTAACTTTGCTTTAGTTTAAATCAATCTAGAATGTGCCATGAGTTATCGCATTTTTATTCAACATTAAAGCCTGCGCCTGTTGAAATTGAATATGCATTTCAGGTAAATATTTTTCAATATAAATCTTACGCTTATCTATACTGTCTTGATTCATCAATGGTTTTACATCAAGCATTTGACGGCGTGTCATTTCCTGCTGATATTTTTGCCAAAAACTCAATGCTGCATTTGGGTCAAAGCCCGCTTTCGACATCAGATCAAGTGCAAGGACATCTGCTTCCAGTTCAAATTTTGAAACTTTAGGCAAAAAACAGCTTGCCCAGTCACACTACTGGCCGCAGTAGCAAGCGCGCCGATACCCGCAGTTGAAGAAATCATCGCCACCTGACTAGCAAACAGCAAGGAAATCTTCTCACGATGATGATCACGTAATGCATGTGCCATTTCATGCGCCATCACAAATGCCAATTCATCTTCAGTCAGCTTTAAACTCCAATACAAACCCGTGTTAATGACAATTTTCCCACTTGGAAAACCATGTGCATTTAAATCTTTATTTAAATTCCCACTGACTTGCCAATCCCATTGACTCGAACCTTGACGGTAAAACTCCGCATTTTGCTTAAGTTTATTTAAAATTTGATCAAATTTCGGATCTATGATCAAAAGTTGCTTGTCTTTCGCCTGATGAATAAATTGTTGATAGGTTCTATCTGCCTGTTTAGTTAATAACTTTTGAGGAACGATAAAAAACTGTTTACGCTCTGCGCCTGCTGTCCCTAAATTCGTGGTACTTGCACAAGCTGAGATTAAGATAAAAACCAAAGCCATCATTAAAATAGTTATATTTTTCATAAACACCTTCAGTTTAAAACGGCTTTGTTGCACAAAGATTTGAAATACAAAGCCCCCTAATTGAGCCAAATTTAAGGCGTAACTTGGGTAAGTGGTCGACCTAATTCCGTAAATCTGTTGAGGACTGCTACACGTGCATGAATTTCATTGACTTGGCTATCAAATTTTCTTGCACTGAGTTTATCCCCCAATAATTTGATGCAATGCATCTTAGTTTCGACCAAACTTCGGCAATGATAGCCGGACCATTTTTTCCATAATGTCCTGCCTGAGAAGCACTGCTTCGCAAGATTAA
>NZ_VPDB01000071.1:0-15800 GCF_013417925.1 Acinetobacter sp. YH12218 | reverse complement strand
TACCAGCGTACGGCCCACAGAATGATGTCACGCTGAAAATGCCGGCCTTTGAATGGGTTCATGTGCAGCTCCATCAGCAAAAGGGGATGATAAGTTTATCACCACCGACTATTTGCAACAGTGCCGAAAATAGCATTGATTTAGAGCTTTATGATCCAAAGCATACTGCAACCAACCAAACACAGGGTTTGAAATTACTGAGCAGTGAAAAACCTAGAACATTAACCAATGTCCCACTTAAAGTAACGACCACTAATATTCCATTAAGACATAGTGCCGCAGTAAGGGCAGCAGAAACCATGCTGATGGCGGATAGTACAACTTCAACCACTTTTTATAATTGTACAACAGGTTTTAATGTGAAAAACGCTGCGGGTACAAAATTTGCGACCACAGCGGCTCACTGTAAGAATTACAAAATTACTGTAGATGACCGCAAGACAACTGGCAATGATAATATTGCACTAACCTTTGTGGGAGACTTCTGGAATGGTAGTCAGGATTTCCAAACCATGAGTTTAGTATCATCTACACATACCTTGAACCCAGAATTTTTCGCCAGTGACAATGTGGTCAAAACTCTAACTGGTCGACGTACACAAGGTAACACACCTGTTGGTACGTATGTCTGTCATTATGGAATGAAAACTGGTTATAGTTGTGGTACGGTTCAGTCGACCGCATTTAAAGCATTTGGTACTGACAATAAATGTGGACCATCAGGGGCAGGTGTGTGTAATGCAACATGGGTAAAAGTTTCAGGTCCAACGTTGGATTGTTGGGGTGGCGATAGTGGTGGTCCAATCTTTATTGGAAGTGTGGCGGCAGGGTTATTATCTACTGCAACTTATCAAGGCACATGGAGTTCTTCCATGAAAGGTCAGGGGTATTGCGGAGGTGCCGCCAAACCTAATGGATATATGACCTATATGTCTACTGATGAACTCTATAAAGAGGGTTACTCATTATTATACGGACAATAACGATGACTAGAATATTTATACTGATGTTCGTCGTTGGACTTTTGAGCGCTTGTCATAAGCCTTCATCAGCCGATCAGTCCAAGATACAAGAATTACAAGTGATGTCCTTTAGTGAGCAGACCTTGGCGCAATTTTCTTGGGAATTAATCGAGGCAACAAATGCTAATAGTGAACGTATAGATTCATTATTTCTGGCTTCAAAACCTGACCAACCTATCACGCTAAAATTTGCAGAAAAGATGCTGTATATTGGGAATTTGTTTTGTAATATAAATTCGATTGGTATTCATTTTAAGGGCAATCATTTATATGCTGAACAACCAATTGTTGCCACAATGATGGGCTGTCCTGATGATATCAACTTACGTGAAAGTACGATGATAGATATTCTGGTGAATGCTCCCACATTATATCTTCAATCTCGTAAGGGGCAGGCACAACTGCTTATAGAAACACAAAAAAAAGAGAAATTGATTTTTAAAGGTGTTCAAGTCAACAAGTAGTCTAAATTCTTGCAGTACACTGATGAAAATCATAAGGTAAAGTTAGATATGAGGAAGCCCAATCATTTAGTTGGGCTTCTTTGTTTAAATATAATTTTAAGAGCCGGTAACTTATTTTCTGTAAGTTCCCTTTTACTATTTTTCTTTTGAGTATTTTATTAATCTAATTCTTTTACGCACTCAATAAGTATTACCACTATACCAACTCTTAGAAAGAGCTTTGAATTCCCTATTTAACATAATGGAGGTTATACGAAATGCTTTTTAAAAATCCTATGTTTTTCATATAGTTAAAAATTTTTGACCGACCTCAAAAACCGCAAAAAACCGACTTTGAAACAAGTCGGTTTCTTTTTGAGCAATTTTGATACTTATTGCCAATATTTTTGATTAATTTTTAATCAAAATGTCGTTTTTCTCTGAATTATCAATACAGCGAATCGTTAAATTATCCCCAATTTCTGCGGACAACTCTTGGGATAAAAATCAACCAATTTTGTACGCCTGAGCGCACATTAATTTAGGGATTTTGCTGATGTTCATCCAAGCTGGTCTTTAATATTATGAAGTCATAAGAGAACAGGACGTTCCGCAGAATAAAAATAAATAATCGCACAAGGATCGGCGGCACGACAGGAGTTATGCCAAGCGAACCAATACGAAAAAGCCCGACAGGATGTCGGGCTTTTTTATGCTCTATATACCAGTAAGACATTTGAAGTAAACTGCGATTAATTACTTATAAAGTATTCATAATGAAATTTTTTTTTAAAGAAAAGATTGTCGATTTTTTTTCATTAATGGCCGTTTTAATTCTGATTATTTCATGGCTTCTTCCTGTATTCGATGGCATGAAAGGTTATGAACTTTTTGTATATTCGTTTTTTTTACAATTTTTAATCGCCCCCATTATTTTAGTTTTTCCAATTTGGGCAAATTTATCACTCGTTTTTACATATTTTTTATTAAATGAAAATGATCCCAAGTCATTTCGTTGGAGCTGTATAACTTTAGCAATGATGAGCTATGGTCTTGTCACTATTTTAGTGATAGATGGCAAAAACAGCCAACCAGTTCTAATAGGTGCTTATGTTTGGGTGTTCTCAGGAGTTTTACTCTGCATCTGTGCCTACATTAAAGTGAAAAAAATATCAAAAAATCATTAATCTTTGATAATTTTCAAATGGACTTCGCATAAGAGATTTTATGTTAAATGAAAATCCTATGTATCAGGGACAACTTTAATTGTATGCTTTGAGTCTTCTAATAATATTAAACATATTCGGTTGATTTGAATTGAGTATTCCAAACCTAGATAGTATCTGGATATTTATCTTTTTCATCATGCCAGGCTTTATTAGTCTGAAAGTCTATAATTTATTGTGCCCAGGAAAATTACCAGATTTTTCAACTCAGATGTTTAGCTCAATTATGTATAGCTGTTTATCGTACGCTATACATTTACCTATTTATCTAATATCGGCAACCCTTCAAGATTTTTCAATTATTACGTGGAAACATGTTTTATTTATAACAAGTTTAATATTAATTTTTCCAGCTGTCATACCAGTCGCTTGGCTATTCATAAGAAAAATAGAGTGGGTAAATAATTTTTTACCTCATCCCACAAATTCCCCATGGGATTACGTATTTAGCCAAAGAAACTTTTATTGGCTTATAGTGACATTAAAAGATGGAACAATATTAGGTGGAAAATATGGAGCAGGATCCTTTTCTTCTAGTTACCCTGAAGAACCTCAAATTTTTATTTCAGAACAATGGCTTGTAGATGAAGAAGGATTTATTCGAAAAGTTAATGATTCTTCCGGAATAATGATATTATCTAAAGATATTAAAACTATAGAATTTTTTACATTACAAGAGCTTAAGCAAGAAACAGGTGAACCAAATGACGCAAGAGAATAATACTGGAAAGAAAGTTATTGTTAATGATGGATATACCCCATCAAAGCTAACAACAGTTTCACAGAAACCTGATAAGTTACCTAAAAATGGTTATACGACACGTTCAGGACCAGAAACAACCTACGCACCACCACCAAGGAAGAAATAAAGTTTTATGAATCAGAAAACTAATATCGAAAAAGGTTATACGCCACAGGTTCAGCCATCTAAATCAGATGATAATGGGAAGTTTGGTTATACTCCACCCAAAAATAACGATACTGTTAATAATATTAAACCACCGCCTAGAACTAAATGAGTAGTAATTGAATCAATTTAAAAGAGTAGCTTAAGCTACTCTTTTATTAGACGTTGAATCCAATATGTTTTCCTGTTGGAAGTTCTACATCAATACGAAGTTTTCCACCCATTGCTTCAACATACTTTTTCATCGTTGAAATTTTTAAATCATGACCACGGTTTTCAATAGCTGAAAGAGATGGTTGCTTGATTCCAAGGGTTTCAGCTAATTCTTTTTGAGAAATCTCTAATTCTTCACGAATCAAGTAAAGCTGATTTTCTAATAGCAATTCTTCAGCCATTTGTTGAATACGTGCTTGGCTCTCTGGAGAGCGATTAGCCAATAATTCTTGTAAGGTTTTAGCCATTAGATTGATCTCCTAGGGTCGATAGATGAAGTTCATATTGCTGATCTGCCAACTACACACATGCTTGTTAGCCCAAACGATGCCATTACAAGCTCTATCCTGAACCTTGTAAACAACATGCTTATAGATTTGTTGGCTACTATGGCTCGCTTAGACAATGACAAGCGTAGGGAACGTATTAAACAAGGTTTAGAAAGATCAGGATATAAGCCAACAGGTAAGAAAGCTGATACTGCTAAATATATTAGAATCAAAGAGTTAGCCAATAAAGGACTAACAAAAGAGGAAATAGCAAAAGCTGTTAATTGTGGCGTAGCTACTGTTTATAGAGTTTTAAAAGGGTAATAGATGGACGTTTGTAGTTGGGATTGGGGAGCAATAGCAGGCTTCACAGGTGCAGTAGCAACCATTGCTTCACCAATTATAGTTGCTGTTTACTTGTATAACCAATGGCATGATCAAAAAGGAAAAGAAGTTATAGCCAATGAAGCTAAAACTCTTTTTTATGAGGTTTGTGAATTTCATAAGCATATAGATTACCTTATAAATTATGAGGTAACAGACAAAGGACTAATAAATGCCTTTAATAAAATAGAAAACTTAATCATTGATATAAATAATAAAATATTGTTTTTAGAGGAGAATGTTGATAATAAAAATCTCGAATCTTATCGGAGATCAGTAAATAAACTGAACTCATATATTTCAAGATTAGTAGAAAATAGTACGAGTACGAGTCCAAGCGAACTTAAAAATGATATTTTGAATGGCTTAAATAATAATTTAGATAAACCTGATTCATATTATAAAAACTATAAGTTTAGCTTTGATTTTGTTAAAAAAACACTAATAGATATTAGTTTATATAAGTTCTAAAAGTGCATGAGCACACTGTACCTTAGTGAAACATTAATATTACTTAAAGAAAGCTTTAATTCCTCTTTCAAAGCGATTGATTAGAGATGGAGAGGAATTATTGTTTTCTATTTTATTGATAGTTTCAGGCTGTACATTTTCTTGTAAGTCTGTAGTTGTACGGTTTTGTTCATTTGTACTGTCAGGCCGAAATATGAAAGACGACTCAACACACTCGCTTTCTATAACTATAGCAATTTCATCTGCATGTGCATTATATTCATCTATATTTTCAAGCAATTCTGCTTCACTAAAAGGATACTTTTTCAGTGAATTACTAGTATTATCAATAGTTTCCATAATTTTATAGTCCCAGATGATGAAAGTAATCTTGGTAAAATTTTACATCACCTTAATCGAATAAAATTTAGTTCTTTTTGACTATGATTAGCATTTTTTTTGGCAATTATCTATTTTTTTGTAAAAAAATTTTTCTAAGATATAACTTCTTCGTTATTAGATCTGATTTACTTATTAAATTGTCTAAATCACATCTAAAATTAATCAAATTTTCTTTATTTCCTATTGAATAGCTACTAATTAAACCATTGATCACCTTATAGTATTTATCACTTTTATATTTATATGTAAAAAATCGAATTGAACTAACACGATTGCAATACTCGTCCAAGCTTTCAAAATAATTTTTTTTAACAGATATAGAAATAATATCCGATGAACTGTATGTAATTTCATCTAAAATATCATTAAGAAAGTAACTATATATTGTTGATTCAGACATTATGCACCCTTAAATAAAAATTACATGAAAAAAAAGCTCTAGATTCATGTCTTTTAATTAAGAGTGACGTCTCTTCCTTGCGACTAAACAACAAACATAATCATCTAATTGAGAGTCAGTTGTTACCGTAGGTAGATATATTTATAACGTAATATTCACGTAATACATAAACTTTATACACCAAAATTCATTCATTTTTTTTAATCAAACTATAAGCAAAACTCTGGAGAATCATTTATTTTCTCTGAGGGACCACGATCCTCAATACAATCTAAATCTTTATTTTTATTAATATTAAATTCATTATTATTTTTGTTTTTTGGTATCTGATTTGCAAATATTGGCTCTAAAGACTCATTCACTATTTCAACGTTTTTATTGGCAAATTCTTCCTCCTTAACATGATTTTTTTCTTTCGCTGGCGCAATATCAAATGTGATTTCTATTTTTGTTAATTGTGCAATCTCTTGAACTTGCCTTTTAAAATCATCTGTTCCTGATACTAGAACTGACCCGAATTTATCTAGAGCAAGTAAGAGTGCATCCTCAATATGCTTTTTTTGTTCACTCACGACTATAATTTCTGGTGAATTATCTCTTTCAAAAAAAGCAACTTTTCGCTGATCTATATAAAACTTTTGCCCAAATTTGTATTCAATTGCATATTTATTATGAGAAAAATATTTCTGTTTCTTGTTTTGATCTTCTGTGATTTTCGGATCTTGAGAATCTAGTGTATTTGACAACTTATTTTCTTTTTTCTTCTTTAAATTACTATTTTGACGATACTCAAAATACTGTTGAATCTGTAAATAATCTAGTTCAGATAAGCTTTCAGAACGCTGATAGTTTTTATTTGTTTCATTTTTTGGGATTAATCTCAGATCAGATCCAGGAGAAGAATAAATGGGTCTCATCTTCGGAGGCTGTTGGCCTACAGATGCATCTAGTACTGATTCTAGGTTTAAATATAGTTTCCAACAGTATTCGATCTCTTTTGAATTAAAATATTGTTTATTTAGCTCAGTCGACTGAGTTTGTATTAAGTTATTCACTCTTTGTATCAGTATCTTCTGACTTTTTTCGTTGAAGCCTGAAATAATATTGCTATCTACACAATTTTTTAACGTGAGTTGCAGTTTCATCAAATCTATATCACAACAATTTAAAAGCATACTTGTTTTCACAAGTGCGGTACTTTGATTCTGACTCTCTGATATAAATTTTTTAAAAATTAAGTTAAAACATGCTTCCAATCCAGATTGCGACAATTTCTTAAGACTCGGCAATACTCTTTTTTCATTTATATCAACAAGTTTCTCGTCATTTTCAAATGATTGTACAGCGACTGCATATAACTTTTTAAATTCTGGTAGACCAGTTGGAGTGGCTTTCGCATTTGAGTCGAGATGTTGTATGCATTGATAAAGGCGTGGAACAGAATAATTACTGAATACCAAAATTCCATACTGATTTTGAATCGCGATGGGCTCGTTGGGCTGATGATGGTCATAAATGATCTTCGCGGTTTTAATTTTTGGATTATCTTGTCGAATAAAGTTTCGAGATTGTCGTTGATCCAATAAAAACTGTTGCTGTATCGATAGATGATGCAGAGGCGATATATATTTTAAAAAATCGGCATAAGAGGTAATTTTTGAAGAACTAAATTTTGGAAGCAATGAGAATTTAGCTTGTGTATCTTGCAAGACTTTTTGACTTAATTTTTCATGAGATTGGCTAAAATTCTCTCTCTGTAATTTTCTAAGTTGAGTTTGTTCTGCCTGATTTTGATAATGCAGAAGTGTAAAAATGCTCTGCGTAGATTGATTTGGATACGTTTTTTTAAATGATTTTAACCAATGATTTTTATTATTTTGATAAATTTCATTTTCAAAATGAATCTCTTTGTAGGTAGATTTACGTAATGCAGTAATCGAATCTTTTTTATTTTTAAGCTTAAGATATTGTTCATGTAAATCTTGAACTAAAAAATCTTGTCGCTCAAAAAGATGGTAAGGATGTTGATCATTGAACTTATACTGTGTAGATGTAGCTGATTTTTTTCTGAAAATTGCATTGGAAACAGGCATCATATTCTGTTCAAAGTCCCCCCATTTTTTTTCTAAATTTTTTACGGTCGTGGCTTTATTACAAAATAAAGATGCTTTAAACGTTTGCTCATGATATTGCCCAAACTTAACATTGAAAATAGCACCATTGCGCTTTTTTTCGTAATAAATTCCCTGTGAAGCAAGTTTTTCATGCCATGTTCGCCAACAATCTGAACTATTTAATACATGCTGAATAACACTATTAACTTGCTGTATGTTTTGTTGGCCATGGATGATTCCTGCCGTGATGTCACTTTTTTTTTGATGCCGATGTTCTTGATCTCGAATTCTACTACTTACTTTTTCAGCATTCGGTTGAGCGATGTAATTTGGATTTTCATTGCATTTTTTCGATTCGAGATCATAGATATACATCGAATTTGGTTCAGGCTCCCAGCCTTGTTTTGCTTCAATTTCAGCGACAGCACGCTGTAATGATTTATAGAGCCAGCCCTCTCCTAGATCGATTACTTTATTTTCACCATTCTTATTTTTTAAAAATGGATGCACTTTATTGATGATCAAATGAAAATGCACATTATCTGTATCCAAATGCACCGCGTACTGCATTTGCAGATCCTTTGCCTTCAGATGTTTTGAGATAATGTCGATTTGTTCTTCTAATTGTTCGATAGTTGGGACCTCAAATTTTTTAAAGCTGCCGGTAAGATGAACAATTGGGTCAATCACTTTGCTGTTCAAACTTGCAGTTTGTGACATTTCCAGCTTTTGCTGTTGCGGATCATCATCTAAAAAATTTCTAGCGTTTGAATAAACACATTTCTCGATCGAACTCAAATCAACACTTGGATGAAGTTGATGAATGTAATCTGATAAAAGATCAGTGCGTGAGGGTTTGGGATCATGAATATAATCAGACAGACCATTCACACGTTGTTCTACTGAAGATGTTCCAGTCGTATTTTCTATAACTTTAATAATCATCGTTTTTCAAACTCATCATTTAGTTTACGAACGAGCATTTTTACTTCTTGCACCACCTGTTTAATCTGTTCGACCTCATACTTAACTTGTTCTAAATCATCCAATTCTTTAAATATTTTTATGAGCATAAATCCGAGCAAGCGAACATTATGAATGTCATTTGGTGCTATAAATCCGATGGTCGAAGTACTCAACAGTTTATGTCGTAAGTAGTCAAACTGCGTCAAAGATGTCTGCTTACAGGCATCTTGAATTTGCTTAAATTCATCTTCAGTCAGATGAATCAACATCTGTTTTTTAAAAGCATCTTTTCTATTCATTTTTTCTATTGTAAGCAAATTGAGACCGAGCATCGCGAGCTCGAGATTTGTATTTGGACAAAAGATATCTTTTGTCCCATCCTGTACCTTTTTAGCAGTCATGATATTGGCTAAATATGATAAAAATAATGCGATTTTTTTAGTTTTTTTCTTATCGCAAAAAGTACCTTTTTTGAGAGATTTTAAAATCCAAAAAGAGTTGCTTTTTGCCATACTCATAAAAATGAATGTTGCAAATAATGAGGTTGTATATTTATTTTTGTAGGAAAAATCTAATGCAAAATCAGAATCTTTTAGAGCTTGAGACACAGGATTCAAATCATAAATCTCCTGGTTTTTCGCCCACGCCATCTCCTGAAATCGCAAAAACATCTGTTGTTCGCTCTTCAAAATATGTTGAGAAGAATGAAAAAATATATAGTGAAAATGACTCTAAGAAATTTGAGAGTATTTTGCTGCTTCATATAGAAAAAATGAAGGAAAAGACGAAAACTCGGAATCAACTGCTGACTCAACATAAGCAAACTTTACTTCATCTTTTCAAATTGGGTGCAACAATAGATGATGTTCTGACCTTTCTCCAAGAAAATAATTTCAGCGGTATTACTGCTGACAATTTAAAAGAATTTTTAAAGAAGAGTAAATAAATCGGTTACACCTTTATCTTGAGCGATGGCTATATCGATGATCTTGAGCATGACCGCTTAGGTAAAGAGTTCCGTCACGACTGAACCGTATGAAACAGCAACCAAAGCATTCCTAGAAGAATTGAATCGTGGGCTATTGAATATCTATACCAACTATTACGATCACATGCTTTCAACCGAAGTGATTACGCAATACTTATTGGCTAACTGCCGGTTTGAGGAAAACGGTAACATCCACTGGAACTAATTTATAAAAAAGCCCCCAATTTGAGGGCTTTTTTATGTAATGGGGCATAAAGCCTCGTGATTCAATATTCGAGCGTCATTTACTATTGGTGTACTCTTGAGTGATACGCTGACCATTGGAATTATAAGAACTTAATTGCTTGTGTGCTGCTATATTCCCATTCTTAGCTGTATGTAAAAAATGCTCTTAGACTTTTGAATAATCTTGAGGCATACCTAAACACCGCTCATAGAGAACTCCTAAATTATAATGAGCGACCGCTTGCGCCTCAGTCGAATTAGTTTCGGATTTTTCCATCTTGACTGCTTTGCTTAAAAGTTCAAAGGCTTTATTATAATTTTTCTCGACTACCGTGCCTGACATATACATATAGGCTAGATTTACAAGCGCACCGGCTCCCTCTTCACCTCGACCCTGCTCAACAGATTTATTAAATAATTCATAAGCCTTTGCATAATCTTGTTTTACACCCCAACCATTTTTATAGCTCAAACCAAGATTATATGAACTGCTAGATTTACCACCATTAGAAGCTTTTAGATACTAGTAATTCGCTTTGACGTAATCTTTATCACAACCATGACCATTTGCATAAATCCCACCTAGAGCATTTTGGGCATCCGTATAACCTTGATTTGTAGCTTTAGATAACCATTCAAATGATTTGAGATAGTCTTGATGTAAAAGTCTACCATACCGTATCGCACCCCAATTTCGTACTGAGCTTCCGCATTCCCTTGAGCAGCTAAGCGCATAGTATTTTCTATCTTAGAATTAGCATGAGCCGAACTAAATATTAATGTTAAAGCAATTATAACAATTGATTTATTAATCAAATCCAAAGAGCGTAAATCACGAACAATATTATCTCAAACAACCAAAATATTAATCGGAAAACACCCACCAAAAATTGTACCAGGTAGTGGATTTTTGCGGTAATGACAAAAGCATCCACTTGGGTGATATACACCAGTGTATCTGCAATAAAAAAATAAGGCAGTTTCAACTGTAAAATTGAAATATTAGGCGTCCGCCATTCATTTGCTTAAGCATTATGACTATCCACATGATATGGCATTACTGGCTACAGAAACTGTACTTGAGTAAGCAGAGCACTTGGCAAAAGGACTTGCAGCCTCTGTCTAATTTCTACCACTAAATAACAACTAAAATAAAATTATATTGATTTTAAATTAGATGTATTTTAGTTGTATTTATACCTCTAAACCAAGTTCCTTAAATACCTCATTGTACTTTTGAATGAACTTCTCATCTTGTAGTTCAAGCAGAAGTCTTTTCTCAAGATCAGCATAACTCTCACCTACTGCAGCTTTCTGACTAGCAAATGGATCATAGTGAGCTAGCTTATTGGCAAAGAATTGAATTTGCTTATCTGAGAGCTTCTTAGGCTTCGTATGGGTAACTTCCTTAGGTTGGTGCTTAGCAGTGAATGTAAATGAGAAACCACTGATCGTACGCCCTACTTTGTGTTGTTCATAAGAAGCTGTGATATCTGTGAGCTCATTGATTTGGTTTAATGCTATATCGAGTACTCGAACCTTAAAGTTTGCCATCTTCGCATAATCACCCTTAGCTAACCCAAGCTTGAAGCGAAAGTCATCAATATCAAATATAGGTGTCTTTCCCACACTACGCCATTGAATCAGTAACTCATAAAGGCGAATCGCATACTTACTTGTAAGAGAGCTAATTTGCTTAAGTTCATAAGCAGTGAATGACTTCTCAAGCTGCGTAATTAATGGAATGACATCAGGCGCAAAAGTGAGTTCTACGATACCTGCAGAATCAACATAGGCTATTTTGGATACCCAACGTGATTTGACGATCTTTTCCTGCTGGGTTCCCTCATGGATTCCCTTATAACTGAATTTGCGCTCAAAGAGATTGCTAGCAGCGTTTTTAAGCCCCTCATAGGCTGCGTGCTTATCAACATTGAATTGCTTCATGTAATGATGAGCATGGACCTCTAGAAGACTATTCGCATCCACATTCTTGCTTAACTCTCTTGCTTGAACAATTGCCAATAAAATCAGTCTCTGTTCTGTTGTATCCAGATTATAGCTAGCATTGATTAATGCGTTATCCTTCACGACTAGATCATTTTTCACTATTGGGATCTTTTCCTTTAATTATAGCATTAGGATACATCAATTACACATGTAGACACAAGGTGGGAAAACGTAGACTTAAAGGTGGGAAAACGTAGACTTAAAGGTGGGAAAACGTAGACTTAAAGGTGGGAAAACGTAGACTTAAAGGTGGGAAAACGTAGACTTATTACCTCTGAAATGCTTGCTATATAAGGCTTGCAGAGGTCTTAAAAATAAAATTATTAAAAGTATTTAAAAATAAAAACGGTTATTGTTTAAAAATTAAGAGTATTTTTTGTTTTACGAGTATCCATTTACAGTTATGAAGATAAATGAAAGAACGATTTCCATATAGGTGGGAAAACGTAGACTTATACTAAATAAGAATTTATTAATTTTTTACCTATTCTTTACATCAATCTAAAATATAACTATATTAGATTCAAATTAGTTACAAATTACAAGTAAAATGATCATCTTAATTGGAAGCCAAAAAGGTGGATGTGGGAAATCCACAATAGCCATCAATATAGCAACTTATCTTGCTAAACATAACAAAGACATTGTTTTAGTTGATGCAGATCCTCAACAGAGTTCAGCTAACTGGGTTAAGGACAGAGATGAAACAAATCTCCCTAAGGTACATTGTGTGCAACGATATGGAGACATCAAGAACACACTGAAAGACTTAAATAGCCGTTATGACTATGTTGTTGTAGATGTAGCAGGACATGACAGTAAAGAGCTTAGAACAGCAATGTTGGCAGCTCATTATCTTGTAGTGCCATTTAGACCTTCACAATTTGACCTGGATACCTTACCTCATCTTTCTGAAGTCATAGATCAGGCACAGTCATTTAATGAAGAACTCAAACCATTTGGGTTACTCACCTTAGCTCCTACGAATCCATCTGTATCAGAAGTACAACAAGCAAATGAGTATTTAGCAGATTTTCCTGCGTTCACGGCCTTATCTGCAGTAATCCATGACAGAAAGGTTTATCGCGATGTAGCAGCAGAAGGGAAAGGTGTAGTTGAATCCAATAACCCAAAAGCAGTTGACGAATTTGAGGCGTTCATGAAGGAGTTATTAGCATGATCAAGAAGAGAGAAATCAGTAAACCAAACTCTCCTGACATGGATTCTTTCATCAATGGTGCAGATGAGCAAAAGGTGACAAAGCTAGATCCTAAAGCCCCTAGGAAATTCAAGACACACACAATTCCTATGAATGAACATGAGTATCAATTGTTGGTTGAATTGGCCGAAAAGTATGGCCAAACGCATAATGGAATTATCCGCTTTGCTTTGAAGAAACTTAGTGAAGAATAGAAACTAATTTGAAACTAAATTAATTCTATTTTGGTTTTAATTTGTATTCGTTTTAGATGTAAAAAAGCCCTTCATCATTAAGGGCTTTTTATATGTAATTTTTTCTCTCGTATGACCTATATTCTGATTTAAAGTGCTACAAAACAGAAAAGACTATCCTTAAATTACTAGTCGAAGTTAAAGAAATTGTCTGGGAAGCAAGAAAGGAATGCCTTTTGAATATCGCTGTATTCACCTTCAGGATGTTCCTCTAGATACCGTCGAGTCCAAATCAGTGTTGCTTCATAATCGTTAAAACACTGATCGAGTTGTAAAAAAATCCAAAGTTCATTTGCTTTTTGAATGAAAAAGTCATTGATGATCATCAGTGCAATTTTCTTTTCAGTATTTGCATTAGGGTATGAATACATAATGATTTCTCCTATATAGATGGTAAATAGATTAGTTGATAAGCTATTTATAACACATAATTTTATGTGTTTGCCACATAATTTTATGTGTTTTTATGTAAATATAACCCTATGCTATAATTTCAAAACACCATTTCTATAAATTTACTCCAATGCCATATACTGAATTTCAACGTCTTATCGGTAAAGCAGGGCTTTCTATTAAAGAATTTGCTGAATTATTGGACATGAAACCTAATTCAATTACGAACTATAGTAAACAAGGTGTCGTGCCTACACATATTGCTGTAATTGTTGCGCTGATTTCTACGATGAAAGATGAGGGATTGGATTTCTATCCAATTTTTGAAAAAATTAAATCGTATTCAGAAGATTAAAACTCTCGTTTTTTAATTATTTTTAAGCGATGAATAATGATGTAAAAAATGCCTGAACTTCAGGCATTTTTTGATTCTGGGATGTTTATAAACCTAGATAGAACTTTTCAATAAAGTTTCGAGTTTTGATAACTAAGGTATTCATCAGGGTCTTCCGTTCTGAGATCTTAGGACGATTAATCGGTAAGTCTTTGACATCTTCACGGCTAGGTAGACGTTTAGTGTATTCATATTGGCTGAGCACCGTTTTAAATATCTCAGGCTTGATGGCTTCTTTTTGACATAGTTCATCCAGAGCCTTCTCTTTTTCTACATCCCAAAACTGAGCAAAGGCCTCTTCAACACTTTGACCATTGGCCATCCGTGGAATGTTTTCATCTAGAAACTTTTGAATCAGCTCTTGTTTGTCGTACAAGTTGTGATTGGTCGAGATGATATCTTGTACCTGGGAACGATACTGCTGCTTCTTTTCAGGATCTTTATGATTAACCACCGATTGCAGTAAATTCAGGATATAACCGACATTTACGGTATCGCGGTGGATCAGTTCAAGTTGGAAATTGACGTCATTGAGGACCGATACTTTGTCTTTAGGTTGGACCACACGGACGTTGTTGTACAGATATTTGTACTGTGAGGTATGTTTCTGAAATTCTGCTTTGTTTAAATCGGTACTATCTTGGTCATACTCTACAAAGTTTTCCAATTGTGCATTGATCCGCATTACCTCACGGAAGGCTTTGACGTATTCCAATTGTTGTTCTTCAGTTTCTAGCGTATTGGGTACTTGGTCCGGATCTGGGGCAATACTGAGTAAGTGGGCAACCGCAGCATTGTACTTTTCTTTAATGCTATCGAAACTTGGGATTAGGACAATTTTTTGTGCTTCATCCTTGTTTGAAAATAAGGTGAGGGCTTGGTCTGTAGCTTGCTTTAAGTTACGAAAGCACAGGATATTACCGAATGGTTTGTCTGCATTCAGAATACGGTTGGTACGTGAAAAGGCTTGGATTAGACCGTGATATTTAAGGTTCTTATCGACATACAGGGTGTTGAGTGGTTTTGAGTCAAAACCAGTTAGGAACATATTCACCACAAGCAGGATATCAATTTCTTTTTTGCGTACTCGATTGGCAATGTCACGATAGTAAGCATAGAACTCATCGCCTGAGTTGTAGTTCTGACCAAATTTGGCATTGTATTCAGCAATGTATTGATCAAGCTTGTCTCGATTGGACTGACTGATTTTGGTCGGGATATCTGCAGACTCTTCTTCAATTAAACCACTGTGATCTTCGACCTTGAGTTCTTCATTGGCTGCAAAGGAAAAAATTGTGGCAATGGTCAATGGGGTATAAATTCGGCACTGTTGCAAATAGAGATTTGAGTCGATGATGTTCCCTTTAAAAAGTACTTAGAGACCGAAAACCCTGTTGATTAGACACACTTCACCCTGAGGCTGACCATAATAAAATGACGATGCTTGTCCTTTACGTAGTGCACGCATGACTTCAATACCTTTAATTGTGGCATAAGCCGTCTTCATAGATTTGAATCCTAATGTGGCCCTGATGATCCGCT
>NZ_VPDB01000070.1:0-15929 GCF_013417925.1 Acinetobacter sp. YH12218 | reverse complement strand
GTACAGCCTACCAGCAAGGTAAACTGAAAACCTATATGCAACGTGCGGTACTGGGACCAAAGTTACTGATTATCGATGAAATTGGTTATTTACCGTTTGGACGTGAAGAAGCGAATCTGTTCTTTAATGTGATTGCCAAGCGTTATGAAAAAGGCAGTACGATATTGACGAGTAACTTACCCTTTAGCCAGTGGTCCAAATCCTTTGCAGATGATGTCACGTTGACCGCTGCGATGTTAGATCGGCTATTACATCACTGTCATGTGGTACAGATATCGGGTGAGAGTTATCGTTTGAAGGATAAAAAAAGAATTGGGATTCAGCCTCAGGTTGAAATTTAATACGAGATCAAAGGGGTCAATTTTAGAATGCCGTTGACACTCATGCTGTAACCTAAATCATGCATGTCATGTACCAATGAAGGTGCACCCAATCGTGCATGATGCTGCCAATATACGGCTTTTAAATCATTATATTTCTGCGCTGGCTTGGCCTGGTGTTTTCGCCAGGCATAATAGCCTGAAGTGCTGACACCCAGGCATTTACAGGCAGAAGATACAGTGACTTCATTCACATCCAGATCTTGAATTACCGTGTACTTTTCTTGGCATGATCTGTCAGAAAGTACGCATGCGCTTTTTTTAAGATGTCATTGGCTTCCCTGAGCTGTTTGACTTCTTTCTCTAATTCTAAGATCCGCTGTTGTTATGGTGAAAGTTGACGTTTGCTTGAACCCACTGGATTGGCTTCACGAATCCATTTGTCTAAAGTTGAATAACCCACACCTAATTTCTGGGCGATTGCAGCTATAGGTTGGTGGGACTTTGAAAGGGCATAATCAATCGCTTGCTGTTTAAATTCCGGACTAAAACGTTTAGCCATTTCTTGGATCTCCAAAGATTGAAGTTACGTTATCTTTAGAGGGACATGCTGTCCATTATTTTGGCTAGGATCAAGGATAAGGGTTCTGTGAAATTTGTCGTGTACATAGAAAAGAAGGCTAGCAAAGTTCAACGGTATATCAAAAGAGTATTTTGATTATCATCTTAAAGAAACAGAATGGCGTTGGATGAGGGTGCTTAATGAGCTAGCAACAGGGTTGTGGGACCTCATTAGGTAAAACTAAGTGTAAATCTGCTAGTCTAGAGCCATATTACAATAATGAAAGATTTGCGAGTAATTATAAAGTTATGAGATGTTTTTTTCAGTAATAAGTATGGCTTTGTTGCACAAACATTTAAAAGTTAAAATACCTTTGTACGCCACGATCAATTCTATAGCCCTGTGAAGCAACAAATTTCGATTCACTTAGATACTGATGTTCTTGCATTTAACGAGACGGGCATCTAATCGAGTTGTCGTAAAATTTAAAACATGCTGCCTACCATAGCTCAATTAAAAATATTTGTGTAGATACCTCCTTGAGGGTAGAACTGGCTGTTTGTAGGTTCGCTACGCAGTAGTCAGCGAGCAGCGAACATCATGACCCTGATCCAGTCAGCAAAGATGAATGGGCTATGTATGCCTATTTAAGTGATGTGCTGAAAGGTTGCCGACACATAAAGTGACCCAAATAGTTGCAGCGACACCGCTTGGAACCTGAACCGAATTAAAAAATAGCGATGGGGTTCAGCGGATGCTTACCAAAATTTGAGGCGAGGCACATGATTTTCTGCTCAATTTAAACTGCTTTAACAGCATATCGATAACTTTGACAAGCTCAAAGATTTACATCTTAGGCGGTTTTTTCACTTGCTTTTTATGACTGGATTTAATAATTATTTGTTGAAACTGTTTATGAAAATTGAGGGGTTGTAACTAATATAGTGGGGAAGTTTGCAGAATATTAGATATTTTAAAATTATAAGTATTTGAATAATATTATTATTGTGATTATTGACTAAAAAATCTTCAAAAGTAAATAAAAAAAATGTTATAAAACTTTGTGTGTTAATTTTTGGTCATTTATTATGATTTTTGCTCAGTCAGCAAGCAACACTGCCCTCTTTCTTTATCAGTTTGTCCTTCCTTTCGTGACCACAACACCAAAGCTACTTAAGTTGAAGAAGAAGGTGGGGAGTCTGATGAAACAGAAACCAGACAGGAATAAAAACAAACAGGAGGAATTTACAAAATGCTATGTGCAGATATGGCAGCAGATTATCGAGATCTTAAAAACGGACAGTGCCGTGCGTGCACATGTGTACTATATGCCACAGCTGCAGTTGATCCGTGAACTTGATATTTATATTGATCCAGAAGTGCAGGCTGATGTTTTTGGTCAGTCAGGGAAACTCAGTGCCTATTTTTTGATGACGTTTTTTAACTTGCGCAACGAGGAGGCTAAAAAACAAGTTAAAGAGCTCCTGAAAATTAAGCGTCAGTGTGATCTTAGTCCTGAAGAAAAAATTGAATTGTGAGTCATGAAACGTGGCAAAAGTACAATCTTTAGAAAACTATCTGCAATCTCATCTCACTGCTGAAACGCAAGAATGTGAGAAATTAAATAAAGCAGACAAAAGCGATAGTGAGAAATTGCGGGTCAACTTCGCGATCCTATATTTGCAACTACAGCAAACTGTGACGTTCACAGAATTTTCTGAATTATCTGTAGATGATTTACTCCAAATTGAGAAATTGAAGCTTAATGCAGCTAAAGTTTATACCTCGATTGTGAGCGCCCGACAACTAGGCAAGGATTATCTATTTGCGGCATTCACTTATTTTGCTACGTATGTCTCTGAACAGCTGGATGAAACCGGTTATTTGCTCTTGCGGGTCAGTTATTTGTTTTACAAGCAATATCAGGCGATTTGTCCGTTAACGGCTTCTGACGCCAAGCAAAAAGAAATCTGTGATTTGTTGCGCTACATTTGTAAACCGCTGGTTGAGCTTGGTCTGCAACAGCAAGAGGAAAGCAGTGAGGAAAGAGACAGCAGACGATTACTGCAATGCTATTTAGATTTTATGTTGAATCTGGTGCAGTTCAATAAGGAAATTTATGAGAATTGGACGGAGTTTATTCAGGATTGTTCTTTAAAAGAGAAAAAATTTTCCAACTACTTGCGTGCACTAACCATCATTTTTAAACGTCTGGCCGACAAAAAAATCGTGTATCGAAAAATACACAGGAAAATACGAAGAAAACGCATACTGCAAAGAATAAAAGCTAAAAAACGGAAACCGAGAAAACCAAGACCTAAAAAGCTGAAACCTGTGCCGGATTGGCCCTCGCAAGAAGAGGAAGTTGAAAAGGACTACCCGTCGCAGGGGAAGATCACTTTATCTTATTTTCCGGCTGATATCACGTTTGATCCATGGATCGTGATAGATGAAGAGGGCGAGATCGATGCGATTGAACAAGGTTGGCAGATCGAAACCACAGATCCGGGAACTGGTCGTTTTTTTAGATTTGTGAATGAATATGCGACGCATATGTTGCGACATCGACAGCGTCGTTTACAACCGCTGGTGACCAACTCTTATTATATGAGTCAGGATGTAATTCAGCATCTTTTTTACCTGTTAAATGGCGAATTAAATAGCCAAGATCCGGACAGTTCTGCCATGGCTGCCGCCTGCTTACTCAGCCTGAGCAGTGGCTTGTCACCTGTTGCACTCCTGAACTATGAACAGCTGATTGAAAAGGGGATGCTGCTGAAAACGGGGAGCGCCAAGCGGACGGAATATCAGGTGAGACTGTATCTGGCGATTACTCAGCAAAAAAATGAAAGTTTAATGCCACATCAGTTGAATCATATGGTATCTCATGAGCTGTATTTGTCCAGCAGCTGGTTTGAATATCTACATTTACGTTGTAGTACTTCGCCTGTGACGGTGCAAGAGGTCAATCAATATCTGAAAAAATGCATAGCAGGACAACAGCTTGGTTCAATCACTGTCGAAAAGTTACAGGCACAGTTGTACTTCCATGTTTTTCACCACACGTTTAATGAATATATTGCACATGTGCTATCGGGCAAAGATAGTTCTCATGATCTTCCCGGCAGTTTTTACGGAGGGGTTGCAAAGAAGCAGCTGAATGAGAAGTACCGGATTTATCTGAATACGCTGTGCAGACCGGACACGGAAGCCGAGATCAAGATCGTCGAGCAGCAGTTTGAAAGCTCGAGTGAAGCGGATACCACCCGGCTGGGGAGTCAATTGGCCCTGACTCCGGATTTTGTGTCTGATTTCTTCCAGCAGCTGCATAAGGTCTGTCATGAGAAAATTCAGTTGCATCAGCACTTGATCGAGCGGATCAATGCCTACAGTTTGTGGATGTGGCATATCAGCCTGTTATGTTTAACACGACGTCCGCAAGAACATTTGTTGGGGGAGTGTAGTGCTTATGATCTGGATTTAAGACTGCTATATGTGAATGATAAAAAGAATAGCCAATCACGTAAGGATGGGCGTTTTATTCCGTTAGCGAAGTTTTTTACTCAGGCGTTTAAGCATTATCTCGATTTCTTAAACAGTGTGGTCACTCACTATGCTGACTTACTGAAATTTGTCTTCAAGAAAAATTTCACCCTTGAAGATCTGTTTGGCAAGGTGATTGTCTATCCGGGAAGCCTGCCGGTGACGGCTCAAGCATGGGACAGTCCTAAAATCAGGATCAAGCCTCTTAGCCGAGCTTGGGTGAATGAAGCGTTGTCGCGCTATGCCTCAGCGCCTATTTACAATAACTGGCTGCGCCATTTTGCAATGAATATGCTGATGGATCATGGAGTGGCGTTTAATGTGATTCAGGCCTTGTACGGCCATGATCAACGCGATCAGGAGCTGTTTTATCGTTATTCCTCAGCCTCCTTGTATCAGTATATATGCCATGTCAGTCAAGGCATCGATGAGATGATCAAGATATTGCAGGTTGAGCATTTATCCAGTCCGATGCCAAAAAAGGATAAAGCACATGACAAAGCATGATGTGATTGCTACGTATATTTGTGAGCAAGTTGAACTGACTTTTCAGCAGATGCTCCAATCGATTGCAGGGCGTAAAAGAAGTACGACAGATATTGATAAAGGGCTTGAGAAAATCTGGCTAGATTTTCAGTCAGCGCTGAAGAAATTTTTGAAGAACCATAAGCTTAGCACGGCAACACTCCGAGCCCCTTATCTACAACAGAGCGAAGCCTATTTTTTTCAGCTGAAGGAAGACTACCTGAGCGAAACGCAAGAGGCTTATCCGATTAAAATCATGTCCCTGATATATGAAAATATCAAGCAGCAAGTCGAAGCGGATTTTAATAATAAGATGTCGGAGGTCATTAAAAAAAATCAGGGTAATACGCTTGAAATCGATAGCGAAATTGAGAAAATTTGGGTGGATTGTCAGGAAGAAATCAAGGCATTTTTAAAGGAAAGAAAGATTGCCACGGTCGCGCTGAGAGCCCCTTATTTACAATGGGCTGAAGACTGTTTGATTAAGCGTAAAGAAACTTATGAAAGCGCGTCGGAAGATGCTTATTTGATTAAGATTCCATCAACCATTTATCATCAAATTGCTCAGCAAGTGGCCTTTACTTTTCAACAAATGAAGGAGGCTATTGCAGGACAGAAGGACAGCCAGCAGGAGGTCGATGACCAGATTGCCCGAATCTGGGCGAATTTCGCCAAAGGACTGGAGACTTTCTTAAGGAACAAAGACTTCACCACTCGTGCCAAGCGCAAACCGTATATCAAACACAGTGAAGCCAGTTTTTTAGCCTGTTTAGAACAGTATCAGAATGAGGAACACCAGCCTTATCCTATTAAGCTGCGTCCTACGACGCTGTTTTCTGATCCTCCACCGCGGCAGATTCTCAGCACTGAAGCCAGACTACGGTTGGGACAGCAGCATTTTCATATTGCCAGAGGACTGAAAGCGTATTGGCGTAGCGAGACATTGCAGATGCCAACAGCACAACAGTGCTTGGGTCATCTGTATTTAAGTCTGATTTATTGTTCAGGCTGTAGTGATCTCACTCAGCTGGTCGCCATCGGCAATCGTCTGCTGGAGGAGGAGAAAGAGAAGGAGAAAATGTGCCATCCGTTATCTGGGTATTCAACACTGTATCGAAGTGACTATAAAAAAATTACCAATCCACTGGTTCTCAGTTACTGCATGCCACACCGCTATTACGGCAATGAGATTAAAGACAAGAAGATTTATCAGTGGCGGCATGTCTGGTTCAATCCTTATGCACAACTTTTTTTACACATCCTGAAACAGCAAGCAGAGGACCTGCAACCACAACATCCGCGTAAGGTGCTGGAAGCGATTCTGAGTGTGTTCGAGAATCTTAAAAAACAGCTCAAGGTCTCGGAACAGATTGCGGCATTAAAAAAAATCTTGCGATCCGA
Organism: Acinetobacter sp. YH12218; assembly: GCF_013417925.1. Lineage (NCBI taxonomy): Bacteria > Pseudomonadati > Pseudomonadota > Gammaproteobacteria > Moraxellales > Moraxellaceae > Acinetobacter > Acinetobacter sp. YH12218. Next base: position 9,578 of record NZ_VPDB01000070.1, on the reverse strand, counting down.
GGATCAGGATCTCATTGAGATCACTGCACTCAAGCCCTTTCAGCATGTCAATTTGGCGCTAGAAATCCATCCAGACTTGAGTCTGGATATGTGTTTAAGTGAAGTATTGCAGAATCATCTAAAAACCGTGTCTTTAACGGCAGAAGACCAAGGTGTAGCCTGGTTCAATACCTTGAAATCCACGAATGATCTTGTCAAAGTAGAATATGGGATCCTCCCGTTAGAGACTGAAACAGCCAAACCGGTGGTTATCACGGCACATCAGCAACTGAACGAGCTTCCATTTGAGTTGGATTTTTTTGAACAAGAGCGAGCCCCGGCAGGGAAAAATAAGCAAAGCCAAAGACAACGCCATCAGCAGCAGTTTAAGCAATGGCGCAATATTCAAACCCAGTTGAGTGTAAAGAAGGCAGCCTTAGCGGGCGACAATTATAAAGAATGCAATTTGATAGAAGCACAGTTAAGACTATTGAGCTGGATCTTTTATTTGAGAAAAGAAGAAAAAGAAAACGGCAAGAAATTAAAATTGAGTAGTATCAAGCGTTATCTGAGCAGTTTTGCGAAAGACTATTTCTTTCATATCTATATGTATGACAATGACCTTGAACAGATGAATGTAGAACACTATGAGCAATTGTATGCCTCCATCCTGAACGGCATCGATGAACGTGCTGAAACACAGCGTGAATACACAGACACTCGCACTCAGGGTCGGGCACAATATGCCTTTGGACGACTGAAAGATTTCCATGCTTTTTGCCAGAAAGAATATCCGGAGAATGTGCCAGCGGTCAGCAGCTTTGACCACAGTGATTTTCAACGTATCCAGTTCTGTCAAGCCAAGCTCATCAGCCCACAGCTGTTTATTCAATTAAAAAAAACAGTCATTCAGAAAATTGATGCCTGTTCAACTCAAAAAGAAAAAGTCCATTTGCAGCTGTTGCTGCTAATGTACATCCTGGCTTATCGTTTGGGATGTAGACTCAATGAAATCCGGGGGCTGACGCTGGGTGAAATCATTTGTCCTCAACTGCTGTGGAAAGACGATCCAGGCAATCAAACGGTCGCCATACGCATCACCTTGAAAAATAATGTCTATCGACGACTGAAAAGCCAAAATGCGCAACGTCAACTCGATTTGAACGCGGTATTACTGGATGATGAACTGCAAGCGGTGAAAAGCTATCTTCTGCATTGTTTTCAGCAGCCGAATAATAAGAAGGCGAACGAGCAGTTGGTTTTTGAGATCGGTGGAGAAATCCTGAGCGAGCTGTATATCTCAAAAATGACCCGGCTGCTGTTCGATGAAGTCATCAAGCCAGATCACGGCTATACCTTCCACAGTTTCCGCCATAGTGCCGCCACTCATTTGGCAATCGCCTGGTTGGGATCGAAAGAAATGGTGATGACCTATACCGACTACAGCTGGCAGCAGGCTAAGTCTATGCGCAAGCATCTGTTCGGTGAACAGGCTATCAGGCATGAAGCGGTGATTCAGCATAAATGGCGTTTGCTGGCCGATTGGATGGGGCATAGCTCGATTGAACAAACGGCCTCACACTACCTGCATACCCTGGATCTGCTGGCGATTGATCGAATTTACAATACGCCCTGTGTAGTTCATCCTGCTGTTCTGAATAGGCATTATGATCGTGAAGAAACTGAAGCGGTGGATCTGAATCGCGACAGCCAACACCGAAAGTGCTTTGAACGTGAGCAACCGGTGTTGGGTATTGATCAGAAAGTACAACCTTATCTGATGCCCAAGATGCAATTCGAGCTGAAGCCATTATCCTACAAGGTCATCTACACGTATCTCAACACATATCAAGATGCAGAGATCCAAGCACCTCATATAGTGGATAACCTAGATATTTGGATTAAGCGTGCGCTTTGGCTTGCTGTAAAATGGCAAGTACCTTCATTCAGTAAACTTGGATGGAATTTGGACAATGCTGCATCGATCGAGAAAAAGTACTTAAGCGACCTATATGACAAGCAGATCAAAACCAAGCTGAAGCCAAAGAGCCTACAGCTATTTATCGCATTAAAAGATCTTTTAAAGGAGAAAGTTCTGTCGGCTTTAGCTGTATTGATTCAGCATGGCAAACTCAGAAGAAACCAGTTTTGTTTCCAATGTCGTTTTGATGCCCAGCAAAAGCCAAAAATGGATTGGGAAATGCAGGATTTTATCGAGGGGATGCAGCTGTTGTTACCTGAAGATGTCCAATTACAGTACGATAACTATCCGGTGGATCTCACGCAAAAAAGTCGTGAGATTCACGTCTATTTTATCGATCAACAAAGCAATAAAAACATTACATTATCCCTTGCATTTGATTTGCTACTGGAAGCTGTACAACACCCTTCCTTATGGGAATAGCCTAAGCAGATATCGTTCAATTTAAGGGGCCCAGGCCTTTGCTTTGTCAAAATCTGATTTGCCAAGCAAAGGCCTGGGTTTCCGCGAATTTGATTTTTTGTTTTAATTATTCTCATGATTTTAATTCATTGAGGCCCTTTCATAGAATTAAAAAATAAATGTAGGTAGTGCTTCAAAAAGTATGCTGCATAGATTTTTAGATAAATAGGCATCCTTGGGGGTATTGAAAATACAGGGATTTTTTCGGTTAAAATTTTTAAAAAATTAGCCAGCATTAAATTTGAAACACTACCAGAAAATGAAAAAAATTCTAATTTGGTTTGACCAAAGAAAAAGATACCCATATGATAATTACGTTACAGCAAAATCTGTAATCGGGCGTGGAAACCTGAAAATTACTACAGAAGCATTAAAACCGCTTTAGCGGTTTTTTGTGCTTATTATGCTTAGTTTGCCATTATGGTAGGCCAGGCAGGGCAGTCTATGACTGGCCGTCTTCTGTAGTGCGGTATTTCCACCCCTGTTTGGTCTACCTCCATCTCGTGGAAAAGATGGTTGTAGATAGTTAATTCTAAACTACAGGTACTAAACATGAAGATTTTATTATCTAATCCCCCCATTTCTCTTAGGTCTCTTTTGTTAGCGCTGACTGGATATTGACGGTCATTTAATTCACAGCTTTAACCAAATCGAACTATATACATTTTCAAATTTCGTACTTGAGCGAAAGTAGGAAAGTGTTGCCTGGAGAAAATAAGAAATGGGTTCTACACGACTATTGACCAATATTATTCAGCGTAAAGTCATGTTGCCAGAAGAAATGTCACCTTCAATGCAGCGTGACAATTTTGAAGTGGCACTGACTGATTTTGAAAAGCATCCAATCATCAAATGTTTATTTAAGGCGGATAACCAGCGTTCTACGGAATATTGGAGCGTGCAAGAAATTGCAAACTTTATTGAGGATTGCACAGAAGATCAAAATATCAATTTGTGTATCTTGTATTGGAAAGATATACACGGCAATATTTACATTATTGATGGAGCACATCGTCTTTCCTGTATCTATGCGTGGATTAATAGATATTTTGCGGATGAGCAAGTCACTCAGGCACCTAATTTCAATGATCCACAAAAACAAGATATTCGTTACCTCCGCAATTATTTAGGAGATCTCGCTGATTTTCAAAGAATTTGCACTGATGCTGAATTTGCAGAAAAAAAGTCGAAGTTAGAAGATATTAAAATCAGTTTCAGGCAGGTACTGGGGACTCCGGAAGATGCGCGACGGGTATTTCAATCTATTAACTCAGATACTAAACGTTTAGATAAATATGAGGAATATCACCTAAGAAATCGCGGTAGTGACGCGTATTATGCGATCTATGCCTGTTGTTATATCAATGACAATAAATCTAACCTAGAAGAGCTCCAATATACACGTTTAAATGAGTTGATTGAGTTAGGGGAGAGGATCCACCAGTTACTTTTTTCGACCATTTTATTAGACAATGAAATGAGTCATGGCAAAAAAATTGGCTTGGTCAATGAGCTGATGAATATCATTGCGGGTGATCAGATTCATAATATTATGAGTCTGAATCAGGGGGAGCGCGTTGAAAACCTAATGTCGCATCTGTTGACCATTCTTTGCAGAATAGCGACGCCTGTAAAAAATGCTGGGGTTCCGAGTTTGGGCTTACATCCATACTTATATTTTTATAAGGATCAGCGTTTTCAGATTACTTCTTTTCTTGCATGGTTTTCAATTGTGTATGAAATTCATGAAAGCCGCATGCAGATTCATCATCGAAAGATTAGTTTCAAGGACTTCACCCGGGTACGCCGTAGTATTGAGTTCTTGATCGCCAATTTCCCCGTGGCGACCACCGAAACGGTCGGCAAGTTCGGCAGTGGTATCAAGGGCTATGATCGGCTACAAATTGTCTATAAAGCCTTTATTTGCTTAAGCTTGGAAATGGAGGTTGATTTTGATGATGAGAAATGCCTGAATACCTTTATTCTGTCCATGTCTAAGGCCTTCAAGTACATAAACTTTAACGAGTTCTATGTCGAAAGGTTTTTGGGTGGTTATGATGATGCAGTAGTCAAGAATGTGGTGGGATATGTGGAGTCGATTAGTCCAATTTCTCGGTCAAAGCCAAAGGCCTTTTCGGCATTAACCAAGAGTCTGCTTAAGCACAATTTTCTGGTGGGTAATCATAACTTTTGCCTCATTTGTGATGGATTGATCTATCTTGATTCTACTGAATCGGATCATCGGATTGCCAAAGCCGTAGGTGGGCACGGTGTTCTAGAGAATGGTCTGCTGGTTCATCCCATCTGTAATAGAATGAAATCAGATCTGAGTCTGGAAGAGATTAGAGCGGATTTGTTTGGTGAATTACTGTATTGAGCAGCAGAGGGGGTAAATTAATTTTCTAAAATTTATTAATGATTTAACTTTTGATATATTCAGCCAATGTGGTTGTTTTTAATTCACTTTAGAATCACAACCAGAAACTAGCTGTAGTTTCTGAATGACCGTCAAGGTCCTTAGTTTCGCCCATAGATTCCCTCTGTGGGCTTTTTTTTGATCAAAAATTGTATAGATGCTCTAAAATAAACCTTTTAGCATTTCATAAGCAATTAGGATTAAGGCTGAGACCATCAGCACAACAAAAATGAGTTCCACTCTAGTTAACATCTTAGTTCCATTTACTTTTCACTTAATTTATATAGCAGTTAACTCGTAGCATCAATGAAATAACATGACATGGAAAATAATCAAAAAGACAGAATTTGGATTTTGATCAGATCTACTGTTTGCATGCTTCAACAGTAGCTTTGAATGTTTCACTTAAACTTTAAATTTTTTTTAAAATTGAATATTTTTACATCTAGGTTCTAAACTTTGATAGAATTAATTAAAACTTTAGATTTCAAGTGTAAACAATGAGAAGCGCTAATATTCGACGTGATGGCTACTTAAAATTTCTGAATACATGGCAAAACCGTGATGTCATTAAAGTACTTTCAGGTGTGCGTCGCTCTGGAAAATCCACCTTATTGGCGATGTTTCAACAAGACCTAAAAGCACAGGGTGTACAAGCCGAAAACATCATTGCCATCAACTTCGAATTTATGGAATTTGAAGAACTCACCGATTACCGTAAACTACATGATTATGTATTGTCCAAAGTTGATAAAAGTAAAAAAAACTATGTTTTTTTAGATGAAATACAACATGTTACAAATTTTGAGAAAGTAGTCGACTCTTTATATGTTCGGGATTATATCGATTTATATATTACAGGTTCAAATGCATTCTTTCTAAGTGGAGAACTTGCGACGTTACTCACAGGACGCTATATCGAGCAACATGTTTTACCCTTGTCATTCCAAGAGTTTAAACAGTGGCATATTGAAAATAATCCGATCATCCAACAATTATCCAATCGTGATTTGTATGCCATGTACACGCGCAGTAGTTTCCCCTATACGCTTGCCATGACCAGCCAGCAGGAAACCTATGATTACTTGCAAGCGGTCTATGCCAGTGTAATGTTTAAAGATGTTATTCCCCGTTTGAATACGGCCGATATTAACTCTCTCGAGCGTGTCGCAAGATATTTGGCAAGCGTGACAGGCTCACCCATTTCCATCAATAAAATTAAAAATACCTTTGTTTCAAGTGGGGTTAAAATCTCATTTGAAACAGTAAAACGCTATATTCAGGGCTTACAGGACAGTTTGTTATTTTATAGTGCCGCACAATTTAAAGTACGCGGGCGTGAGTTATTACAATCCTCTGAAAAATACTATTTAGTTGATGTCGGATTGCGCCGGATTATGTTGCCTGATGCTAATGCTGATCAAGGTCATATCTTAGAAAATGTAATTTATCTTGAGCTTGTCAGACGAGGTTATACGGTCTATGTAGGGCGGGTTGATGAATATGAAATTGATTTTGTTGCTGTCGATACTTTACAGAATTTAACTTATTATCAGGTGGCATTAGAAACGCTCAATGAGGAGACACTCAGCCGAGAGTTACGTCCATTACAGAAAATTTCTGATTCGTATCCCAAGTATTTGCTTACCTTAGACACGATAGGGACTGAAGCGAATTATAATGGTATTGTAAAAATGAGTGCTCTCGATTGGTTGCTATCTGAAAATAAGTAAAGTTGAGGGTAGACATGGATACTCTTATTTATTAATTAAAAATCAAAGACTTTTCAGCATCATTCAAGAATGTATTCAAGCATAATTTCTGCTCCAATTGTGATGGATCGATTTACCTCGATTCGATTGAGTCAGACCCTCATGATTGAGCCAGAGTCGCTTACTGAAAGTAGCGAGAATTGCGCTGGAGTTTCTGAAGGATATTAATTCCTTAGTTTGCCCATTCATCCATGTGGGCATTTTTTTTGATCAAAATACAATGCTGTTCTTGCTAAAAAATGACGGCACCTACAATAAAACACAATATTCCAAAAATAATCCAAGGCCAGATCTTTGTCTTCGGTTGTTCTAAATTCTGAGGATTATATTCCGTGTGTTCTAGCGATGTCGGTTGTGGAACACGGGTCTTTTTAGAGTAAGGCTGGTGTTTAGAGAGAGGTGGTTCCACTTGTTTGAGTCTATTGTTCAATCCAGCTTATCTTCTACAAGCGATAGTAGATATCCTGCATGTGATGAATTATCAATGGAAACGGATGATAGAGATGTGTTGAAAGAAACTGCTGAAGCTATGTACGCATTTACAGGTGATACAATTTGGTTAAGCTTTTAAATATAAAATTCAAGCGCTTTATATCGTTTCAATGAGCAGAGTTCAAAATTGCTTGAGTACGTCATCAATTGATATTTCCTCTTCTACATAGAAAACACCATTTTGGTCTGCTTTCATTTTTTTAATAGTATTACCTTGGATTTTATGGATATCGAGTAGATCTTTAAGTATTTGATCTGCAATTTTATTCTTCCAATCATTTTCAGGATCTAAAGGAATCGACATGAGTTTCTCCTAGTTCGGATGTGGTATAAATTTCATTATCAGTATCACAGAAAATTTGAAATAAATTGATGTAGTGGAAAAAGTGGCCAAATATAGGTATGAACATTTAAACGTGGATAATGAGCTTTATTTATAGGCAAGCTTTTGTAGTTCATCTCTATGTTGATGAATTACACGTTTTAAATGATGTAGTACAATACGTTGTGTTGCTTGACTGTTGTCAAATGCCATAGGTATAACTTCAATAATTGGGCGTGATCTTTGTTCAATATTTTTAAAATCGATCGGTCTTCTCATTTTGCCATAAAACTTTATTGGTGTTATGTAATTTTATACTAATTCTAACTATGAGCTAAAGCTTAAAAGTCCTAACAGCACTATTGAGTACCAAAAAACATGTGACGACACTTATTTTAGGTTTTGATAGGACTAATGCTTCATCATTAATATTGCAGACAATTTTAAAATCGAGTTATCTGATGCTTTAAAAAGGTTTCAGAAAAAATATCTATTTAAACTTCGATGATCAAATTTTCTCTAAACCCATTTTTACCTTGCTCTGGTGGATAACCCAAAGGATTGATCACTAATCTACATCCATCGACTACAGTATCCACTGATGTATGCGTATGTCCTGCAATCCATAACTTAAACCCTTTTACATCTAGGTCATTAATAAAATAGGGATTGAGGGCTGATGCAACAGGGTGCGTACCCCAATATGGATCAAGACAAGCTAAATGAGGTGGAAAATGCGTAATAACGATCACATGATCTTGCCCTCTAAACTGCAAAATATTTTGATGATATTTGTTAAATAGTTTTATGTAGTCATCGGCGGTTATAGGTCTATTTTCATTGCTAATCATGATTTGATCAAAATCATAAATCGATTGTTCAGCATCTTTTTGGGACTGTAAAAGCACCTCAGGAGATATAAGTGGAGAATTGGAGCGAAAGTTCGTAAACAGCGTGCCACCTACAAATATTTTATCTTGAATTTTGATATGGTTGTCATCAAGTAGTGCATTTTTTGGGTAGTTTTCTTTCAAGAAATTCACGACTGAACTGTAGTTAGAGCTGTAGTAATCATGATTACCTAAAACAAAGATAAATTTTTTATTCAGAGATTTACATTTTTCGGCAAACTCAATTGCACCACTTAAGCGATTAGAAAAATCGCCAGCGTGAATAATGACATCAGCTTGCTCTGATATTGAATATTTAGAATTGTGAGTATCCGATAAAATTTGCAGTTTCAATCTACTTCCTTTATTAAATCACGCTGCTTAAATATATAGAGTTTCATTGCGATTAGTTTACAGCAACTAAATATTGTAGAAATTATAAGATACTTATCTGTATTCTTAAGCCTCTAAAAATATAGGTAATTATTTTTGAATCAATTGATTAAATATTGATCATAAAATTTGACCAATTGAATTTATGCACATAAGATAAAGATGTTACAGCAAAATCTGTGACCAGGCGTGGAAACCTGTTACTCAACGAACTAAAGAGTCGCTTTTAGTGGCTCTTTTGTGTCTACATGGCGCTTTTATGGTAAGCCAGGTAGGGCAGTCTTTGACTGGCCGTTTCGTTGAGCGGTATTTCCACACCCTATTTGGTTTGCCTCCATCTCGTGGAAAAGATGTTGGCAAACGACAATCTATCAACGAGGTTTAAAATGCATCTTTATATTATTTCTATCTGTTTTTTCTCTAGCAAAAAGATACTTCTGAGTTGATGAGTTTTTAATTCATTTATCACTGATTTTAATTTTAATTACTTCTAATTTCGTAATCTCACGAGATCTAGAGAAGTATTGCCTAGAGAAAATAAAATGGCTCGTACTAAGCTTTTAACCAATATTATTCAAAGAAAAATGATGCTGCTTGACGAAATGTCGCACTCAAATCTGCACCATAACTTTGAAATATCACTTTATGACTTCGCCAACCATGAGATCCTAGAAAAACTATATAAAGCAGACAATCAACGCTCCACAGAGTGTTGGAGCCCTGCTGAAATTCAGGAGTTTATTCTATAGCTAAATACCAAATAAATCATTACAGTAATCTTTAAATAATTTATCAATATCTTTAACTCTAAACTTAGTTCGAATCGCCTTGACTCGTGACCACATATTTTCTATTGGATTTAAATCTGGAC
>NZ_VPDB01000069.1:0-16017 GCF_013417925.1 Acinetobacter sp. YH12218 | reverse complement strand
TGAAGACATTTAGAATATTAAGTGAACGCTATCGAAATAGACGGAAAAGATTCGGTTTACGCATTAACTTAATCGCTGCACTGGTAAACCGGATAAATTTTCAATAATGACTTTCGCAAGAGATCTATTCATTTAAGTGAATTAGACCTCAGATTTAAAACAAAAACGTCCATTTACTATGCAAATAAACAGTTTTTGCCCAACAATTCGGCAGTCAAAGCCGCAATTTATCGCTTCAAATGCGTGAAAAGCGTTAGAATTTGCCCTTCGTATTAAATGTTATTTTAAATAAAAATAAATACATTGATTGTTATTTCAGATTGAAAAGTTGTGTATTTTTTCAAGTGTATTTTTTTAATTAAGAATTTAATCAAACTTACTTAATTGTTCTCAATGATTTTTTTTCAGTGACTTATTAGTTAGAGTAAAAACTGAATTTCCTATTATGAAATAAAGATCTGAGTCAGAGACTGAATAATAACCTTTAGGATCATTGACTTAATATATTGTTACAATACAATGCTCAATGTTTAATCCATTTGTAACAACTGGTAGAAAATCATGAAAAAACTCGGTTTAGCCACTGCTTTAGTTTAGCCACTGCTTTATTATTAGCCATGACCGGTGCTCAAGCTTACCAATTTGAAGTTCAAGGCCAAGCAGAATACATCGACACAACTGCAAATGACAAAGATTTCATTGGTGGTGTTCAAGGTACTTACTACTTCAAAAATGTTGACTCTACAAAAGGTCCTTTAGCAGAAGCTGCATTCTTAAACCAAGCTTCTAACGTAGCTGTTGCTTACAACTACGGCGAAGTTGGTTCACAAGGTGTTGACGTAATTGCTCATAACTTTGGTGCTAAAGCTGAAGCTTATGTTCCAACTAAAGTTGTTCCTGTATATGCAAGCGCGTCTTACAGCCACACTATTTTAGATTCTAAAAACCAAGCATCGAAAATATTAGAAGACAACGGCGACCGTTATGCATTAGAAGTTGGTGCGCTTCCAACTCAAAACTTCTTAGTTGCTGTTGGTTACACTAGCGTTGCTGACCAAGCTGCTGTTGACGCGTTCAACGTTATGGGTAACGGTGTTGCTAAAGCTGCTGCAGAAGCTACAACTATTGGCCAAGACCAAGACGCAATCACTGCACGTGCTAAATATGTTGGCGCAATCGACGACACTAACATGGCAATTGGTTTCGAATCAGGCATCATCTACGGTGATGACACTGCTTACCAATTCAAAACTGATCTTTTCGTAACTCCTAAATTAAGCGTTGGTGCTTCTTACGCTGAATCTAGCTTTGCTGGTACTCCAGACTCAGCTTGGGGCGCGAACGTAAACTACTTCATCACTCCTGCTGTTGCAGTTGGTGCTAGCTATGTAAATGCTAACTATGAAGCAGCTAAAGCGACTGAAACAAGCTTTATCGGCGACACTCAAACTGTTGGCGTAAACGCTAAATTCCGTTTCTAATTCATATTAGATACTGAATACCAAAAAGGACGCATTTGCGTCCTTTTTTTTCCTGCCATTATTTGTCTTTGGGCTCATGGCGTTCCGGTAAATGGGCAATATATTGCAATGCAATTAAGCGTGAAACGATGAGAGCCAAATACATCACCCCACAGAACATTTGAAGCATAGCCAAGACCCGTGCAGGCGCACTCACAGGCATGAGATCCGACAAGCCCGTGGCAGACTGCAAACTAAAACTTAAAAATAATAAATCTAACCACGACTGCATGCCCGGCTCTGCAGGATTCACAAAACTATCCGGATAAATCAGCTGACAAATACTATAGAGAAAAGCAAAACCCCATGCGATGAGGGTAAATACTGCCCCTGCTGCAAAAAGTTCATCTTTGGTTAAATAGCGATCGGCAAACATATAGCGTAATAAGCCATAGGCTGCACTAAAATACGCACAGGCTTCAAAACCATGCGCAATAATTTGAATATTCGGATGATTTACACCGAGCATAATCAAAGTAGAAAACAATACGGCGCAGCCAACAAAACTCAGTCCTAGAATCGTAAACATTGGAGTTTGGCGAATCACTTTGGCAATGATCAATAGTACCGACACCCCAAGTACCCAAATTAGCGCACGAAAAGACAGACTTTCTCGGGTAATCGCGGTTAAAACCAAGATCAGAAACTGCACCAGTAACAGCCATGCTGAGGGTAAAAGTCTAAAGCTTTTCCAAAAATCCACGAATCCTTGCATTATGTTCAATCTCTATATTTTTTTATCATGCGCTGAAATGATCAATCTGAAGCATCATCAACTGATTGATTTTAAATTAGCATGAAGCAAGTTTCTTCTACTGCAAAGATTTGTTGAGCGTGTCCTGAAAAACATCACATATGCCTACTGTTCTGCCTCAGTTTTTTTATCACCTATGAGCCTCAAAAAGCCTATTGTAAGTTTCAGCATTCAGGCGCACATTTAAAGAAATCTCCTGCGTGGTAGATTTCATTATGAAAAAACATCTCGTATTTGCTCCCCTCTGTCTGCTCATGCTCTCTGCCTGTACACAAGACAGTCCGCTCCTCAAAGGCCATGAAAATTATGTGGGGACTTGGCAAAACAACCACAGTGAATTAGTGATCAAAGCGTCGGGCGAAGTGACGTATTACCATCAAGAACATACTGAAAAAAGTATTGCCAACCAAACCTTCAGTGGTGCTGAACAGTCGCGAATAAAAGCCCATTTGAGCAGTTTTGGTGATCAGAGCTTTAGCATCGGTCAGGATAATTTCTCTCAACAATTCACCATTCAGCGCTCGCCTTATCAAGATGATCAAGGCCATTGGAAAATGTCGATCAATGGAGAAAATTATACACGCAAATAGGACAGAGATTTGTCTACAAACCTCTGCGTCATATCATTCACTAAATATAAAAAAAGCCCCTTATTAGGGGCTTTTTAGGCGATTCAGATTAGTGATCTGAAGCACCAGAGATACCAATACCAGTTTGTGAACGTACATACTGTGCATCGAATGCTTTACGCTCAGCTTGTGCTTGTGCTGAATTATCAGTCACAGAGAACAACCAGCAGCAGATGAATGCCAATGGCATTGCAAAGATAGCAGGACCATTGAATGGGTTAATTGGTGTTTCAGAGATTGCGAATGTATCTACCCAAACTGCTTTAGATAAGATAATTAGGGTCACTGCTGTAAGCAGACCTACTAAACCGCCAATCACTGCGCCGCGAGTGGTCAAGCCTCTCCAGAACATAGACAATACAAGTACTGGGAAGTTTGCACATGCTGCTACAGAGAACGCCAAGCCAACCATGAATGCAACGTTTTGTTTCTCGAACAAGATACCTAAAATCATCGCGAAGATCGCAAGACCTAAAGTCGCGATTTTAGACATACGAAGTTCAGATTCTGGCGTTGTTTGACCTTTCTTGAATACGTTTGCATACAAGTCATGTGAAATAGCTGAAGCACCAGACAATGTTAGACCTGCAACAACTGCAAGAATCGTTGCGAATGCCACCGCTGAAATGAAGCCCATGAACAAATCACCGCCTAATGCATCAGATAAATGCACCGCAGCCATGTTGTTACCACCAACAAGCTCTAGCTTGCCAGTTACCGCCATTTTTGCAACATCAAGGAATTGTGGGTTGTTTGAAACGTAAAGGATCGCACCAAAACCAATGATGAAAGTCAGTAGGTAGAAGTAACCAATGAAACCTGTTGCTACAACCACTGATTTACGCGCTTCTTTGGCATCTTTAACCGTGAAGAAACGCATTAAGATGTGTGGTAAACCTGCTGTACCGAACATTAATGCCAGACCTAGAGAGATCGCATCAATTGGGTTCGCAGCCAATTTACCAGGCCCCATAATATTGCCCGCTTCTGCCAAAGTCACTTCGTGAACTTTAGAGAAAACTTGAATAGATTGTGAGAACATTTCAGAGAAGCTGAAGCCCACGCCCTTCATGACCATGAATGCCATGAACGTTGCGCCAGAAAGTAGCATCACTGCTTTAATGATCTGTACCCAAGTCGTTGCCAACATACCGCCGAAGATTACATACGCCATCATCAGCAAGCCAACAATCACAACCGCAATGTTGTAGTTTAGACCGAATAACAATTTGATTAACTGGCCTGCACCTACCATCTGTGCGATTAGGTAGAACGCTACAACCACCAGCGAGCTCATTGCTGCCAATGTACGTACTGGTTTTTCAGCCAAACGGAACGATACAACGTCAGATAAGTTGAATTTACCTAAGTTACGCAGACGCTCTGCTACTAAGAACAATACAATTGGCCAACCCACCATAAAGCCCAATGAATACAGCAAGCCATCAAAGCCTGAACTGAATACCATTGCGGAAATACCGAGGAACGATGCTGCTGACATATAGTCACCGGCAATCGCTAGACCATTTTGGAAACCTGAAATACCACCACCAGCAGTATAGAAATCTGCAGTGTTGGTAGTTTGTTTTGCAGCCCATTTAGTAATTAGCAGCGTAAAACCTACAAAGATGGCAAACATGATAATTGCGTGCCAGTTGGTCGCTTGCTGCTGTGCTTCACCTAAATCTGGTCCTGCCATTGCCATGCTTGACATGAGCAGAGCGGGAGCCGCCAGTGCTGTTGCTTTCAATGAATTCCATTTCATCTTAGTGAAGTCCTTTTTCTTGAGTAATTGCTTCTACTTCACGCATTGCTTCTTCGTTTAATGCATCTAATTTATTATTTGCAATGTACGAATACACACCACAGAGTAGGAATGACAATACAATAATGCTCAAACCTAATGGCATACCAATCGTGGTTACACCACCACTCACGGATTGCATCAAGAACTCTTTGTTATAGCCCACAAGTAGCATGAAGCCGACATAGACCACCAACATGATGATCGTCAAAGTCCAGCTCAACTTACTTTTACGGCTAACCATTTCCTTAAATTTTGGATTCTGTAGAATTTGTTCTACCTGTCTCTCATCCATAATGTTCTCCTTACGCCGAACCTTGGCGCGCAATTTTCTAATTCGAATTATTTCGAAGCTAAACTTACCAATGTTCCTTATCTCTTGTAATTTAGACTTTGGTCGTTAAATTTTGAGCAATAACCTCCCTAAGCCTATGGATGCGTTATCATTAAGCGAGAATTAATATGCTGCAGGCTCTATGAATAGTTGGCTTATCGTCGGGGTATTGGCCCTTTACATCGCATTACTCTTTGTATGTGCATTCTTTGGTGAAAAGCATGCCAGCAGGCTCAGTACTCGCGGCAGAATGCTTCTCTTTAGTCTAACTTTAGGGGTTTACTGTTCATCTTGGACGTTTTATGGCGCAACAGGTGCCGCGGTTCGTGAGGGCATTATTTTCCTGCCGATCTATCTAGGACCGCTGCTATTTGTTGCGCTCGGCTATGATATTTGGCGACGTTTAGGCCGTGTCCGTCAGCATCATGCCATTTCATCGATTGCCGACTTTGTAGCAGCACGATATGGTAAAAGTGGCCCCTTAGCGTCATTAGTCACGATCCTTGCCGTGATTGCCATTATTCCCTATTTAGCCTTGCAACTACGTGCAATTGCCCTAAGTGCAACGGTCATTTTAGAACCGACCGCTGGTCTGACCAGCACCACCAATAGTGTGCTGTTTTTGACTGGTGTATTGGCGATTTTGGCGATGATGTTTGGGACACGACAGATTGCCAATACTGAACAGCACGGCGGCTTAATGTTGGCTGTGGCATTTGAGTCTTTCGTCAAGCTGTTTGCACTACTTGCAGTCGCATTTTTCTTTGTTTTTGAATCACCTGAAAACATGGCTCAAATCAGCCATGACATCAACACCACCTTTAAAGATGTTCAGCTCAAAGGTGTGCCAGAAAGCTTTTGGATTCAAACTTTATTGGCTGCATTAGCGATTATTTGTCTACCACGTCAGTTCCATGTCGCGGTGGTTGAACTGCGAGATGAAAAGCATATCCGTGGTGCTCGTCGTTGGTTTGCCATTTATCTGATTTTAACTATTATCGCGATCATCCCGATTGCCAGTTGGGCGCTGCATGCAGCACCTGCCTACTTGGCAATCCCCGATGTTGCTGTGCTCTCACTGCCTTTGAGTTATAACCAAGACTGGTTGACCTTACTTGCATTTCTCGGTGGTTTTTCAGCTTCGACAGGTATGCTGTTGGTGTCGTCAGTGGCCTTGTCGATTATGCTCAGTAATGACTTGATCATGCCTGCACTGTGGCGTACACGCTTATTGTCACGTCATGACAAACGCCTACCACTCGTACTGAAATTCACACGTCGTGTATGTATTTTAGCGGTCATGTTATTGGGCTTCTTGTTCTTCCATTTCTTCAATGACATTGACCAATTATCGGTATTTGGCCTATTGGCCTTCAGTGCTGTGGCACAGTTTGCACCGGCGTTAATTGGTGGTTTATATTGGCGCGGCGGAAGTAAGCAAGGCGTATATGCAGGTCTGTTGGTCGGCTTTGGCATGTGGGCTTATACCCTGTTATTACCAACCGTATTGCGTAGCCTGCCTGAACAATTTAAAACATTTACCGAAAATCTTTTAAGTCAGGGTCCGCTAGGCTTGAGTTGGTTACGTCCTGAAGCACTGTTAGGGTTTGAATCTTTCGATCCACTTACCCATGGCGTAGTTTGGGCACTGGGTTTAAATATCACCCTCTATATTTGGATTTCCCGCGTCTTCCGTCCAAGTGTTGCCGAGCAAATTCAGGCCGAAAGTTTCTTTTATTATGAAACCAAGCCCCTCCCGGCTCAAAGTACATCAAACGACATCAGCTATATTCACCATGATGTGGCACGCTTAAAAGTAGGTGATCTGATTACTTTGGCAAAACGCATTACCGGTGAAGGTCCAACTATGCGCGCCTTCAACCAGTTCTGCGCACAAAACAATGTCGTTTTGAATGAAAATAGCAGCGCCAACGGCATGTGGTGGCGTTTTACCGAACAGTATCTTGCCGGCACCATCGGTGCGGCATCTGCCCGTACCCTACTCACCACAGCCATGGTCAATAATGGTTTAGCACTCGGTCAGGTCGCCAATATTCTTGACCAAGCCTCACAGTGGCAGCGCTTTAACCAAAACCTGATCATGACCATGATCGACCATATGACTCAAGGTGTGTCCGTGGTTGATGAAAATATGTGTTTGGTGGCATGGAATAATCAATACCTCAAACTGTTTGATTATCCAAAAGACATTGTCTATGTCGGTTGCCCAATTTCAGACTTGATTCGTTATAACGCTGAACGCGGCGAATGTGGTCCTGGTTCAGTCGAAGAACATGTGCGTAAACGTATGCATTGGATGCAAGTCGGCAGCGCACACGAATTTGAACGAATTCGTAAAGATGGTCGTGTAATTCAGATGCGCGGGAACCCGATCGAAGGCGGTGGTTTCGTCACGACCTTTGCCGATATTACTGCATTCCGTGAAAATGAAGCCTTGCTTGAAGGGCGTGTACAAGACCGTACCCAACAGTTGGCAGATGCCCTGTCCGAACAACAATTGGCACGTGAGCAAGCCGATAAAGCCAATATGTCGAAAAGCCGCTTCATTGCTGCTGCAAGCCATGACTTATTGCAACCGATGCATGCTGCTCGCCTGTTTAGTACCGCCCTCGAGCAAAGCGTACAAAATGACGATGATCGTAAAACGCTTCAGCAACTAGATCGTGCGCTGCATGGTGCGGAAAGTATGCTCTCTGCCCTCTTGGATATCGCACGACTCGAAGGTGGAACCATTCAACCAAAACGTCAGCCTTATCCGCTGCATGACTTACTCAGCGATCTTGAACTGCAATTTAAATCGATTGCGGCACAGCGTAATATCAAACTGACCGTACATGATGCTCAGTTCTGGATTGACACCGACCCACAGTGGATTCGTCGTATTATTCAAAACTTCGTCAGCAATGCCCTACGCTATACGGCGCGTGGTCGTGTTGTGGTGGGTGTGCTACGTTCAGCACGTCCAGGACATATTCGTATTGGCGTTTGGGATACAGGTCCTGGGATCGCGGAAGAACAGCGCATTAAGTTGTTCCAAGAGTTCGAACGCTGTGGACATACCTCTCCATGGGGCGAACAGGGTCTGGGCTTAGGTTTAGCCATCGTGCAACGCATGACCAGCCTACTCGACTACCCAGTGCATGTGTTCTCAGAACTTGGTCATGGTTCGTGTTTTATGATTGAAGTGCCTGTGGTCGCTGCGCCAAAAGTGGTCGCTGCACCGACTCAAGCGGTTCCGCTGAAGACCAAAGCCTATAAGATTCTGTGCTTAGACAATGATGAAACCATTTTGGAAGGGATGTCGACCTTACTGACCAAATGGGGCTATCAAGTCTTTAAAGCCACTGAACCTGAACAGGCCATGGAGTTGATTCAACAAGAAAATATTCAAGTTTGGTTGGTTGACCAACACTTGAATAACAACAAGATCGGTCTCGACTTTATTTTAGATAACCGTCAGGAAAATGTCCCTGTGGCGCTGATTACCGCAGATTCTGATCCTGAACTACCGCAACGTCTAAAAGAGTTAAACATCGTCTTACTGAAAAAACCATTGAAACCGGCTTCACTGCGTTCATGGTTATCTGGTTTAAAAATTTCAAATCAGTAGCGTTGTTACAGGACATCGCTCTGTGAAAAGTAGCCCATTTCATTCACATGAAATGGGCTTTTGTTTACCTTGCTTTTACTTAAACTTACCTAACTGGCAAAAAAATTTGTCTCAACGGCAAGACCATTCAAAATAGCCCCGATATTTCGTCTATTTATTAGCCATAAATATCAAATTAAGATTGCCTATGGCAAAAGATATCGAATGCGTGAGTGAACACTTGTACACTTAGTTACAATTAAAAATCTATTTGATTTAAATCATATTTTTATAACCAAAAATAAAAACTAAAACTTTAGTCGTATATTTAGCTGCGGCCGTTCGTTTTAAAAATATTCATAAGAAGTTGATCAGTTTCAAGCCAATTCAAGAAGCGTCATAACTCAACACTTGAGAAGCTGATCTCCCCCGCATATTAGGAGTGATCTTGTGAATATTTCAGAAACAATGCCGCATGGTTTTGATCAAAATCTACAGTTTCATCGTCAGTATGGTGCCAATGCCATTTTGCCAGAGATCGATTGGCGTCAGCTATTTAAGTTCAGCAAATTAAGTGATGTGCAAGTCGAAGCGCTGGAAACGCTCTATCGCAGTGCCGTTCCTCTCGCGTTACAAGTGTTTGATGAACTGAATTTTGATGTCTTTGCGCCGAATGCCTACAAACCTCAAGGCCTTGGCTTATTCGATCGACTGGCAGAGCAAGAAGACCTACTGCTGCAAAATTTAGAAGCAGAATCCAATGGCTTGGGTTTGGACACCCGTCATCAGATTTGGAGCATGCTACTGCGTGGTGGTGCGGTTTTGGTGTTTAAAGCGTGGCTCGGTAAAGTCAAAACCGACAAAAACCAGCTGGATAAAACACAGTTTGATGAATTATCTGATTTACTATTTATTAAAACAGCGCCATTTGAATTGGCACAACGTTTAAATGTCGATGCCAACTCCAAGCAAGACCATATCTTCCTGATGTATGACAATGATGTTTATCTGGATCGTTTTAACAGCTTAGAAACTGCAGCCCTATTTGTGGATTTGGGTGTTTATGATGCGGCTTTCCTGAGTTTACGTGATGACCGTGTCGCGGATTATCTCAAAGCGCGCGGCTATGTGTCCGATGAACAAATTGATGAATTACAATGTGCGCTCAACCCTTTGTACTGTACGGATTTGACGCCTAAGCAAGACTATATTGCTTAAGTTATTGTTGAAGTTGTTTATATAAGGTATTAACTGATGTTACGCAGTAACATCAGAAGCACAATTTGATTCAAATAAAAGAACGATACGCGGTAACGTCATCCGCAAGTGTTTGAGACAGGACGACTTCTAATCACAAATGTTTTTGCGATACTTTGAATAATTTGGCGCAAGTGAACGAGTTTTGCGGATGACAATGGTTTTGGGTACTTTTGCCGAAACAAAAGTACCTCCAGCCGAAGGCTGATCCCTTTATTTAATCCCTAGATGTAAGACTCCGTCGAACTGACTTAAAAATCATTTTAAAAATGCGAAATTACTTTTAGGTGCGTAATATCAGTTATTGGTTTAATTCGCATTGTTCTATCGCTTAAACAGCATAAAAAAAGACCTCCACGATGGAGGTCTTTTTTTTGGAAAAAATCCTTAGATTTTCTTTTCTTCAATATTCAATGCATTAATTGCCAATACAGCTTGAGTTCGGTTTTGTACGCCTAACTTACGGAAAATCGCCGTTACATGCGCTTTAATAGTTGCTTCAGATACATCTAACTCATAGGCAATTTGCTTATTCAACAAACCTTCCGCCACCATCATTAACACACGGAATTGTTGCGGTGTTAAAGACTGAATACGTTCTGCCAATGCTGTTTCATCTGCAGCACGTGGGTCAAAGTTCATGTTGGCAGGTAAATTTGGTGGTAACCAAATCTCGCCTTCTAAGACTTGACGAATCGCTTCACCAATGTGGCTTGGATGCGCAGATTTTGGAATATAACCCATCGCACCATGTGCAATCGCACGTTGGATAATCGACGCTTCTTCATGCGCAGAGACCACAATGATTGGAATCGATGGATATTGTGCGCGAATATGCACCAAGGCAGAAAAGCCTGAAGCACCTGGCAAGTTTAAATCCAATAACACAAGATCAGGCTCAGGGCCATTTTCAAGACGTTCATAGCATTCATTGACTGCTGCAGTCTCATGAATTTGCGCCTGAGGCAAACTATAACGAACCGCCTGAATTAAAGCATGACGAAACAGCGGGTGATCATCAACGATTAAAATATTCATAAGCAACGTGAGAGATCTTGTGCACAATGACCCTATTCTAACCACACATGCTATGTGAAGGATATGCAAGAACTTATTTTTTTGCATTTAAAATGTAGATTTTCGCCTAAAATGCGTCTTTTTTCGCATTTTCTATAAATCTTTAAATCTAATCATATTTTCATATAAATTTTATCAACACAGTAAAAATGCTTATATCTAAGCATTATATGTTGAAATATCAACAGTTTAAAATTTGAAATTTCACGAATCTTGAGGTTTTTCCAACATATCTAAAAATCAGATAACTTTTCTGATTTTCGTTATTTTACAGTGATCCACGCATCGGGATTAATAAAAGGCATTCCGAGAAACCACACTTTTAGGTTTAAAAAATGTCTCAAGTTAATCTACAAAAACCCCTGAATATTGTTGCTGTGTCAGGTGGTCTAAACAATCCATCTAAAACTGAAGCTTTGGTACAAGCCATTGTTGATGAGCTCGGTGATGCGACTCCAATCAATGTGCATTTTATTAAGTTTAGTGAAATTGGCAATTTATTAGGTGGCGCGATTTACCGTAACCAATTGCCACAACGTGTACAAGATGACCTTGCTGCCGTTGAAGCTGCTGATGCACTGATTGTTGGAACACCAGTTTACCGTGCTTCATTTACAGGCCTGTTTAAACACTTCTTTGACTTTGTCGAACAAACTGCCTTGGTGGATGTACCTGTCTTGCTTGCAGCTTCGGGTGGTTCTGAACGCCATGCTTTAGTGCTTGAACATCAACTGCGTCCATTGTTCAGTTTCTTTCAAGCGCAAACATTACCAATCGGAGTCTATGCAACAGATCGTGATTTCACCCCTGAATACACCATTCATAGTGAATTACTCCGTGACCGCATTACTTTAGCTGTAGCACGTGCGCTGCCGATTTTGGAATGGGCTCCAGCCAAAGGTCAGCGTGCTGAAGTGGTGAAAGCCAAGTCTCAACAAGCCAACCAAAACTTGGGCATTAATAAGCAAATCGAGCAAGAAGAAGTCCTTCCTTCTGCAGCTGTTCCAAGTTTGGATGCCGCTGAAGCTCGACTGCATAGTAAAAAGCCAAAAACGCAAGTGGCCTAAACACCACAGCTTAACAATTCGATCCCGAGGGTTTGCAAAATGTCAGTACAAGAAAAAAACATTACATTTGCGTATTGGGTACCAAACGTCAGTGGTGGTTTGGTGGTCAGTAATATTGAACAGCGTACCGATTGGAGCTACGACTATAACGTGCGTTTGGCACAAGCTGCAGAAAAAAGTGGCTTTGATTATGCGCTGACTCAAATTCGTTTTACCGCAGGCTATAACGCGGAAAATCAACATGAATCGGTTAGTTTCAGTCATGGTATTTTGGCCAAAACCGAAAAGCTCAAAGTCATTGCAGCGATTTTACCCGGCCCTTGGAAACCAGCTCTGGCTGCGAAACAATTGGCGACCATCGATCATCTTACCAATGGCCGTATTGCAATCAATGTTGTAAGTGGTTGGTTCCGTGGAGAGTTTGATGCGATTGGTGAAGAATGGCCCGAACATGATCAACGCTATGCGCGCTCTGAAGAGTTCATTCGTAGCTTAAAAGGCGTGTGGACGCAGGATAACTTTAGTTTTGATGGTAAATACTATCAATTTAAAGACTACACCCTATCTCCAAAACCTGTGCAAAAACCGCATATCGAAATCTTCCAAGGTGGCAGTTCACGTGCAGCACGTGACATGGCATCCCGTGTTTCCGATTGGTACTTCACCAACGGCAATACCCCTGCTGAGTTGAAAAAGCAGATCGATGATATTCGTGAAAAAGCCAAAGCTAACAACCATCAGGTCAAAATCGGGGTGAATGCCTTCATTATTGCCCGAGATACGGAGGAAGAAGCCCAAGCGGTGCTTCAAGCTATTATCGACAATGCCAATACCGAAGCGGTCAATGCCTTTGGCGATGCAACTCGTGAAGCAGGTGCATCCACCAAAGAAGGCGAAGGTAACTGGGCAAAATCTACTTTTGAAGATTTGGTTCAATATAACGACGGCTTTAAAACCAATCTGATTGGCACGCCACAACAAATTGCCGAACGCATTGTGGAACTCAAAAGTGTAGGTGTCGATTTGGTTCTCTCAGGTTTTCTCCACTTCATTGAAGAAGTGGAATACTTTGGCGAAAAAGTGTTGCCACTGGTTCGTGAACTGGAAGCTCAACAGCAGCAAGTTGTGCAGGCTAAATCAGCATAATTGTTGATGCAGTCACAGCTCATGTAATCAGCATAATAATCACAACCGGCTCACTTCACTTTCCTCCCCTAAGGCTCGGCTTAGGGGATTTTTTATCTCGAGTACCATTTAAAGACATGCTCTGATTCTAGAAAATGAGCTGACCTGTAGACAAAGAAAAAGCCCGACATCCTGTCGGGCTTTTTCTATATGGATACTTAAGCATGACTCCTGTCTTGCTTCACAGTCCTGATGGTGAACACTTTGTTATTGTTTTATGTTCCGGAACGTCCTGTTCCTGTATGAGTTCATCTTAGGTAAAATTTAAAAGTGCGCCTAGCATCAAAAACTTCGTTGCTTGTACGCTTAAGCTGACAGAATTGTGCGCAATCGGTTAAGTTAAACGATAGATATTATATGGTTTTTTATAGAAATCGATTTTTTAGATAATTTCATTACCAATAGATACCCCCGTAATTCTGGTGATATTTCCAACAAAAACGAGGCAATAAACATGCAACTGGTTTGGTTTCGACAAGATTTAAGACGACATGACCATAGCGCACTGTGGCAGGCGACACAGTCTGGTCCAACGATTGCCTTTATTGCGCTTTCTCCTGAACAATGGGCAAGGCATGACGATGCCCCCATTAAAATCCATCGCTATCTTGCCCAACTGGAACTTTTGCGACAGCAATTGGCTGAACTAAATATTCCACTGATTATTCAGCATATTCCCCATTGGTCAGACATCGCCAATGAGCTATTAACCCTATGTACTCAGCTCAATATACACACTGTTCATGCACATATTGAACATGGTGTGAATGAACTTAAACGAGATCGCGAAGTACAACAGTTATTAGAACAGCAGCACATCTCTGTTGAGCTGTACCATGACCGCACCCTGTTTCCTGTTGGCAGTATTCGCAATCAATCTGGACATCCTTATCAAGTCTTCGGTGCATTTAAGAAAAATTGCTACGAGAAATTGAGCATCAGTGTGCCCAGTTGTTATCCTGCGATCGAAGCCCAAACGGCTCTCGCCCAGCATCCTCTGTGGCAAACCGAATTCGATCTTCGTCCTTTTTATCCCGCAGGGCTGTTAGCAGCTCAAATCGAGCTTTGGCCGATTGGGGAAAATCATGCACAGCAGTGCTTAGATGAATTTATAGAACAACATCTGAGTCGTTATGCTGATGATCGGGACTATCCAGCGCTCAATGCTACCAGTCGAATTGGCATGTATCTCAACTTGGGCATCTTGTCTATTCGCCAATGTCTGCAAGCCCTGTTTCGTGAACAAGGTGGCTATTTCCAGATCGACCACAGAGGGCAACAAACGTGGCTCGATGAGCTACTTTGGCGTGAATTTTACCAACACATTTTATTTGACTACCCGCAGGTATCTCAGCACCAGCCGTTTCAAACCAAAACCTTAAAAATAAAATGGCGCCATGCACCACAAGACTTGGCTGCATGGCAGCAAGGTCAGACAGGCATTCCAATTGTCGATGCAGGGATGCGTCAACTACGGGCTACGGGTTGGATGCATAATCGGGTGCGGATGATTTGTGCCATGTTCCTCAGTAAGAATCTACTGATCGATTGGCGGTTGGGGGAGCAATGGTTTATGCAGCACCTTGTCGATGGCGACTTAGCAGCCAATAATGGCGGTTGGCAATGGTGCGCCTCGACGGGTACAGATGCTGTACCTTATTTTCGGATTTTTAACCCGATCAGCCAATCTCAGAAATTTGATCCGAACGGGGATTATTTACGTCAATGGCTACCTGAACTGGCAGATTTGGATGCAAAGCAAATTCACCAACCCTTTGCCAAAAATCCTCAACTAGAATTGAACTACCCTCAGCCGATTGTCGATTTAAAGCAGTCTCGCCTAGCGGCAATTGAAACTTTCCGAGCATTGTAGGCCATTGCCAAGATCGAACTGCTAGGGATCAAAACGCTGTACTGAAATGGTCACTCTAAGGCATAGCCGATCGGTCGTTTTGTCCCTACAATACAGAAAACGCAAATCATTTTAGAGACGCTCACATGTATACAGGCATCGTGCAAGGTTTAGAAAAAGTCTTAGACATTCGTCAAGGCAATGGCTTCACAACCTTGGTGATTTCAAATCATCAGAATTTTTTTCATGATGTCTTTATCGGGGCAAGTGTGGCGATTAATGGCGTGTGTTTAACGGCCACACATATTGATTTGGCAGCCAACCAAGTACATTTTGATGTCTCAGATTTGACCAATCAACTCACCACGCTAAAAGCTCTCAAGGCCGGTGATGAGGTCAATGTCGAACGCTCAGCCAAAGTTGGCGCAGAAAATGGTGGTCACAATCTGTATGGTCATATCGAAGGCACAGCCACGATCAAAAACTTAGAGCATCGCGGGGAAACCTTTCATCTCGATATTCACATTCCGGCAGGCAATATTAAATATTTCTTTCTCAAAGGTTTTATTGGACTCAATGGTTGCAGTTTGACTGTGAACCGTGTTGATCGTGCCAATAGTGAAATTTCAATCGATCTCATTCCTGAAACACTGCGCCTCACTACATGGAAAGATGTCCAAGTCGGTGATGCCGTGAATTATGAAATTGATCAAACAACGCGAACCTTAGTCGATACCTTAGAAAATATTCATCAGCGTTAAAATCGACTGACAGCACATTGCAAAAAGCCTCCCTTTCGGATAATGCCAGTCAGTTAAGAGATTGACTGGCTTTTTCTTGGGTATTTTTGAGGTTTTCCTTTTACAACCCTTGGATAACTCCTCACTCTTCTCTCAGGTATAACATACCGATTAGATTTCTCCATTAA
>NZ_VPDB01000068.1:0-16104 GCF_013417925.1 Acinetobacter sp. YH12218 | reverse complement strand
ATGAGAAAGCCCATATAAATGGGTAGAGTACAAGTTGCTGTAGAAGCATTTTTAATTCGTCTGATCACAGATACTTTATAAAGTATTTTAATACTTTTTTGAATCCGTCAATGCGTAAGTCCTATAATCTTCTGCCAAGTTTAACTCACGAAAGCTACGCACTTGGTTACGTCCTTGTTGCTTTGCCATGTACAGCGCTTGATCGGCCATACGCGTGACCACAGCAGACGGTGTCCCCTCAATCGCAGTTGCTACACCGAAACTTGCACTAATCTTCAAGATTTGTTGGTTGGCTAGCATTGTTTCAGCTTCAGAAATGGCCAATCGACAGCGTTCAGCGACCTCTATCGCCTGCTCTAAACTCTGATTTTTTAAAATTAAAATAAATTCTTCACCGCCATAACGTCCAACCACATCTTGCACACGGGTATTGTCATTTAAAATTTGAGCAACACGTTGTAAAACGGCATCTCCTGCATCATGTCCATATAGGTCATTGATCAGTTTAAAATGGTCGAGATCAAGCATAACAACTGCAAATTCAGGCCGTGTCTTTTTACTGAGTGTATCAAGTTCATGACTAACATAACGACGATTAAACACATTGGTCAGACCATCGAAACGGCTAAGGACTTCCATCTTTTGTTCACGGTGTCGCCACTGTAAAAGCAAAATCTGAAAAAACACCGCACTGACGATCAATATGGGTAAATACAACTCCGCCATACTCATGAGCCAAAAGGCATTGTCGTAAAACTCACTCTGTTTTAAAGCCGGGCTGAAAATCGGTGCATATTCTAGATGGTCAATCGAAGTTTGATAGCAAATGTAGCCAATAAACAGTGTGATCGGAAATGTAATACTGAGCATAATCGCAGGGCGATAAAAAACTAAACCGACCATTAGCAGATTGACCGTCCCCGCCATGGTGGCAGGACTATAGATCCCGATCATATAGCCACCATAGATCATGCCGATCCCAAACAGGACGGGCGAAAAATAGCTAAAAAACAGTCTAAAATTTAAATAATTTTTGAAATAAAGACTGAGTACGGCCAATACGCCATAACTGAGTAGGACTATACAAGCGACGATGATCCTGAACTTGAGTTCACTCGGATTAAACCAAATCCGATTGGTCGAATAATAAAAATTCATGATGCACCACTTCAACACGCTAACTTGACTCAGCATGCCAAAGATGAGAAGTAAACGCCCTTTATCGTAGTCAGACCAATTGATGATGAGATAGTCTGACTCAAACAAAAGATGCTTCAATTTACGCCATTGTACGCCCCATTTCGTACAGACAGCATT
The DNA here is from genome assembly GCF_013417925.1 of Acinetobacter sp. YH12218. Lineage (NCBI taxonomy): Bacteria > Pseudomonadati > Pseudomonadota > Gammaproteobacteria > Moraxellales > Moraxellaceae > Acinetobacter > Acinetobacter sp. YH12218. The sequence goes on along the minus strand of NZ_VPDB01000068.1, from coordinate 14,787 downwards.
GCCCCAATTTTTCCCCATTAATCTTCTTTTTTATTTTATTATTTCGCTAGTTATACAAGGTTTTAACTTCAAAAAGAATGCCTATTTTCACAATTAAAAATGCAACATTTAAAGCCTTTAAACTTCACTTGCACCACTATTCAATTTACTTTTCCGTTATTTTTTTAGCTCAATTGGTCACTTTTTTATTTTTGAAATAACACGGTTTATTATTCTAAACGCTCGGTGAATAAGATCCCGTTCAGATGATCGACCTCATGTTGTACGATCCGTGCAGGAAAGCCATTCAGGGTTTTCTCTTTGACTTCACCTTGAAGGGTCAAATATCGCACGTGAATTTGCTCGGCTCTCGGGACTTGTCCTCGTGCATTCGGCACACTTAAGCAGCCTTCTTCACCCAAAACCGTGGTCGTAGATCGAGATGTAATCACTGGATTGACCATCACGATCGCCTCCATTTCAGGCGCATCGGGATAGCGTAAATTTGCACGTGAAGCCACGATAATCACCCGCTTTGAAACATAAATTTGCGGCGCGGCAATGCCTACGCCTTGACGCTCAAGCATGGTGGCATGCAGTGTTTCGCTCAGTGCAATTAACCATTCAGAACCTATTTCAGACGCTTGCACCTCTGCAGCCGTAAGCGTCAAAATCGCTTCACCACGCTGTGCAACAGCAGCAATATGACTCATGTTTTTATCCTTTTAAGTCTAGCGGGCTTAAATTATTTAACTGATGTAACGCACGTAAAAGTAATTTCACAATTTTAAAATGATATTTAAGTTTATTCGACGGAGTCTTACATCTAGGATTTAAATAAAGGGATTAGCCTTCGGCTGGAGGTACTCTTACGAAACAATGTTTCTCATTAGGCAAAATGAGAAGCAAAGCTTCGCAAGGAAACCATCTTGCGGTGCAATGCACCTCACCGACAAAACTCGTTCACTAGTATCAAATTATTCAAAGTATCGCAAAAACTTTTTTGATTAGAAGGAGTCCTGTCTCAAACACTTGCGGATGACGTTACCGCGTATCATTCTTTCATTTGAATCAAATAACGCTTCTGATGTTACTGCGTAATATCAGTTATTTAAAAAAAAACAACCATGCAATATGCATTATTATCGGTTCTGAGTATAAAACAACAGCATGCTATGGCTTTGAATCTTTTGTGGTTTATATAGAGCACAAAGTAAAATAGTAGATCATACTACCCTATTCCATTGATATTTATCATTTATACATCAAGGTACGCCATTATCTATTACCAATCATTCTTTAAGTTAATGCGACTTTATCTATATTATTTTGTTCTTAATTAATAATATTTTCATAACTATAAGTTTTTAATAAGGCAACAAAGTTTGATTATTCAATAAAAAATTGAATCACTAAAATCGTCAAATGCTATTTGCTGCTGGAAAATATGTGCATGGAAGCTCAGCCACGCCTGACTCGTCAAGATAAACGCACCCTCGGACTGTCATCCCTCGGTGGCGCACTTGAGTTTTATGACTTTGTCATTTATGTGTTCTACGCCAAAATTATTTCGGAACTGTTTTTCCCCACTGGACTCAGTCCATTTTGGGCGATGCTGAATACCTATGGTATTTTTGCATCTGGATATTTTTTCCGCCCATTGGGTGGTGTGGTGATGGCGCATTTTGGCGATTTGATTGGTCGTAAGCGTTTATTTAGTTTGTCTATTTTACTCATGGCTCTGCCTACACTGATGATCGGTGTGATGCCGACTTTTGAAAGTATTGGTTATGCAGCACCACTTTTGCTCCTACTGATGCGTGTGATTCAAGGCATCGCGATTGGTGGTGAAATCCCTGCTGCATGGACTTTTGTTTCAGAGCATGTGCCTGAGCAAAAAATTGGTATCGCCAATGGCTTACTCACTGCTGGCTTATCTTTAGGTATCCTATTGGGCGCACTGATGTCTTTGTTTATTTCATTACAATTTACAGAGTCAGAAATCCATGACTGGGCATGGCGGATTCCATTTATTTTAGGCGGGATCTTTGGCTTTGTTGCGCTCTATCTCCGCAGTTATTTAAAAGAAACGCCTGTATTTAAAGCCATGCAAGAAAAGAAACAATTGGCTAAAGAGCTTCCAGTGAAACAAGTACTGCAACAGCACAAAACAGGCGTTGTGATTGGTATGCTGTTTACATGGTTCTTAACTGGCTGCGTTGTTGTATTAATTTTAGCGATGCCAAATCTACTCACGGGCACCTTTGGTTTTGAACGTGCTGATGCCTTTAAAATGCAAAGTGCCGCTATTGTGATGCAAATGGTCGGTTGTATCTTGGCAGGTCTTTTGGCAGATCGCTTCGGTGCAGGCAAAGTGATGCTGTTCGGTTCCCTCCTTGTCGCGATAATTGCGGGCGTGTTCTATAACAGCCTGGGCCATGTGGCAGCATCGACCGTGTTTGCGCTCTATATGTTGCTCGGTTTGGCATCAGGTACGGTTGGTATGGTGTCTTATAGTATGGTGAAAATGTTCCCTGCACAGATTCGTTTCTCGGGCATTTCATTTTCATACAATTTGGCCTATGCCATCGCGGGTGGTATCACTTTGCCATTGGTTCAATGGTTGAGTTTATACAGCAACATTGGCGCTATGTATTATATATGGACTGTCTGTTTGGTGACCTTCTTTACTGCGATGCTTTATCGTCAACGTTTTGAAAAAACATCTCGCTAACTGATGTTACGAAGTAACATCAGCAGCGCAATTTGATTCAAATAAATGAACGATACGCGCTAAGGTCATCCGCAAGTGTTTGAGACAGGACTACTTTTAATCAAAATTGTTTTTGCAATACTTTGAAAAATTTGACGCTAGTGAACGAGTTTTGCGGATGACAATGGTTTTGGATACTTTTGCCTAAACAAAAGTACCTCCAGCCGAAGGCTAATCCCTTTATTCAATCCATAGATGTAAGACCTCGTCGAATAGACTTAAATATCATTTAAAAATTGTGAAATTACTTTTACGTGCGTAACATCAGTCACTAAAAAAAGCGGTCAATGACCGCTTTTTTTAAATCTCTTTCAAATCAATTCAGGCTTTTAAATTTTTACGCAATTCATCTTCTACAATTTCAATCTCAAGCTGACTAAAACGACGAATTTCACCTTCTGCATGTTTTTCAAGTAATCCACCAATAAGTGGAACTTTGACTTTCACCGTCCAGTCCAAATTGAAACTCACTTGTGTTGCATCACCACTGACACTTCGTTTACAACTGGCTTCGAGCGGTAGGTTCGGATCTAGTTTGACGTCAGAGGTTAATGCCGCCAAATTACTAATATCCGTACGTTTCAGACGAAACGCATCTTTTAAAAACTTCTTGGCAATATCTGGAATATTTACATCAAGGTTATACGCACGTTTTAAGGTATACATATCACCTGTTTTTTTTGATTCTAAAATTTCTAGATTTTCACCCGGTATGCGTTTGCACACCGCTTCATGCAAGCTGATATCTGCGGCTAGTCGTTTAAAATCTTCAAGTGAAACGCCATGAATTGTGGCATTGACGGTAAATTGATGTGCCATTCTCGTAATCCTTCAGGTCAATATTGGTTTTATTGTTTTATTTCGCCCAGTCTACAGTTGCTATAACTGTGTTTTGGATTAAATCGGAAAGCGCTGTGGCTGTCATTGACCTGAAACCAAGCTAGAAAAACAGAATTGCCATACTGAAATTCAGAGGGACTCTGCCTTAAAGGACTTTTTGATAGATTTGCCCATGCTGATCTTTAAACTCGAGCTGAAATTCCCAGCCCGCATCAATTTTTAAATACATCCCTGCATAGGACAACTTTGCGTACCAATGACCAAAGTCGAGGCTAAAAATATCAAAGCTGGCTTGTTCAGGAAGCTGTTGTATTGGTTTTGCATGTATCAAAGCGCTTGGTTCAAAAGACGTGCAGTGCGAGCCATAATCATGAAAAAGTTCGAAACATAGCTGATTAACTGATGTTATGCAGTAACCATCAAAGCGCAATTTACTTCAAATAAAAGAACGATACGCGGTAAGGTCATCCGCAAGTGTTTGAGACAGGACTACTTCTAATCAAAAATGTTTTTGCGATGCTTTGAATAATTTGACGGTAGTGAACGAGTTTTGTCGGTGAGGTGCATTGCACCGCAAGATGGTTTCTTTACGAAGCACGCTTCTCATTTTGCCGAATGAGAAACAATGTTCCGTAAGAGTACCTCCAGCCGAAGGCTAATCCCTTTATTCAATCTTTAGATGTAAGACTCCGTCGAATAGACTTAAAAATCATTTTAAAAGTGCATAAGTACTTTTACGTGCGTAACATCAGTTGTTAATTTAAGATCATGCTATGCACCACACCATCCCGATCACGGTGTACCAATTTGATTACTTGTGAATAATCAATCAAGATACTTTGGTGTTTGTAACTGATTTGGATGCCGTATTCATCTGCACCATCATCCAAACCGCTGATGCTACATTGCGTGCCTTGTGGAAATGCATTGAGCCATTCAGCGTTATACACATCTGCTATTTGTTCAAACTGAAAAAAGCTCGCTTTTTGCTGCAATAGAAACCCAGCTTGTCGATCAAAACGCAGTTGCTGCTCAAGTTGAAAGTCGATAATCATGACTCTGCACGCTCTTTACTTATTCATCGGGTTCGGAATCGGCTATTAAAAGTAGCTTTGCCATCACCCAATGATCCTTATAAAGCTTTCATCGCCTGTTGCTGCTGTTTATTTTTGACTTGTGTCCATTGCCACCAACCAAATGCCGCCAAGCCCACAAAACCAGCATACAACGCCGCAGTGAGATACAGGTCTTTGTATATAAACATACCCACATAGATAATATCGACAAATACCCAAAGCACCCAAGTAGCAATATGTTTCCGGCTGGTCCAATACGTTGCGAGTAAACTAAATGCGGCCAATTGTGCATCCAAAATCGGCACGGCTGCATCGGTAAAATAGTGCAGGCTTAAACCAAAAATCAAACCGCCCACCGCAGCTAAGAGCATTTGAAAGATCACGAGTTTGGTCGCAATCGGTTCAATACGAATGTCGTGGTCTTGTTGTTTGCCCTTCAACCAATGATAAAAACCGTAGAAGTTCACCACTACAAAGAAAAACTGCAAAATGGTTTCGCCATAAAGTTTGTAGGTATAAAACAGGTAGGCATACAGCAAAAAAGCTGCAAAGTTAAACCACCAACACCACATATTTCGCTTAATGGTTAAAGTCACCCCGATTAAGCTAATAATGACTGCAAAAATTTCTAAGTTTGACATGGTAGATTGGGCCTTAAAAAAGCTGCAGCTATTATGGAAAAAATCAGCCCAAAGGCAAGCTATATCCTGCACTATTTCATATCAACTCTGTAAATTTTAAATCAAACCACTCATCCACCAGACGATGATTTTGATGTTTTGAACGCATCAGTTTTGACAGTTTTCTAACAATCGTTTAAAAACTTAGCTATGCATAAAGAATAATCAGAAGGAATCATCCAAATGTCAGAACAACAAGGTCGTGTAAGTCGAGAAATTCGTGGTCATCTTTATTTAATCGGTTTGGACCGTGCAGATAAACGAAATGCGTTTGACAGTCATTTAATTCATGACCTTTCACTGGCGCTCACTGAATATGAAGATGATCCAAATTTACGCTGTGCGGTGATTTTTGCTCATGGCGATCATTTTACTGCGGGTCTAGATCTGGTCGAACTACAACCCAAACTTGGCAGCGGGCTGTTTAATTTTCCTGATCAGCAAATTAATCCGTGGGGAACCAACTCACGACAACGAAAAAAACCAGTTGTGGTCGCGGTACAAGGGTTCTGTTTTACAGCGGGTATTGAACTCATGCTGAATGCCGATATCGTGATCGCACAGCGTCACACGGAGTTTGCTCAAATGGAAGTGCAACGTGGCATTCTTCCCTTTGGTGGCGCAACAGTTCGCTTTGTGCAAGCAGCGGGTTGGAATAAAGCCATGCGCTATTTACTCACAGGTGAACGTTTCAATGCGCAAACGGCATATGACATGAACTTGGTGACTGAAATCACCGACCAAGCGCCCTTATCTCATGCAATAGAACTTGCAGAACAAATTGCACAGGCTGCACCACTGGCGGTTCAGGCAACACTCGCTGCAGCACAGCAAGGGGTGCATTTGGGAGCCGATGCTGCCTTTGCTCAATTGGATCAGCACTTACAACCACTACTAAAAACACAAGATGTACAAGAAGGTGTGATGGCCATGCTACAACGTCGCGCAGCCAATTTTCAGGGCAAATAACCCTTTATTTAAACTGAGTAAACCCTTTACGTCCTGCCTATCAAGAGAAAAATTATGTCAACGGATTTAGAACCAGCAGCGCAAGAAATACATAGTACACCCGTGAGTTTCCCTGCAACCGATGGTTATACGCTTTCAGGCGTTGAATATCGGCCTAATACTGCCGCTAAGGCCAATATTATTATTTCAAGTGCGACAGGTGTACCTCAACAATTTTACCGTCGTTTTGCCGAGTATGCCGCAGGACTCGGTTATCAAGTACTGACTTTTGATTATCGTGGTATAGGACGTTCTGCACCGTCAAAACTTAAAGGCTTTAAGATGTCTTATCTTGACTGGGGACGTTATGACCTTTCTGGTGCCATAGCTTATATGCAACAACACGGTCAGGAAACTTTTCTAGTGGGACACTCTTATGGCGGTCAAGCACTAGGCCTTACCTCAAATCATGATCAGATACGTGCCATGTATTGTTTTGGCACTGGCGCAGGTTGGCATGGCTATATGCCCTTTAAAGAAAAAATGAAAGTTCATGTGATGTGGAATATCGTTTTTCCGCCGATGGTTGCCGTCAAAGGGTATTTGCCTTGGAGCAAACTCAATATGGGCGCTGACCTTCCTGTCGATGTCTATAAGCAATGGCGTCGTTGGTGTAAAAACCCAACCTATTTCTTTGCCGACCCTGAGCTGAGTGAGCTATCTCAACAATATGCTGCAGTTCAAACGCCGATTTATGCGGTCGCTGCGCTCGATGATGACTGGGCATTACCCAATTCACGACATGCTTTTATGCAACATTATGCGCAAGCATCAATGCACTATATCAATATTGAAGCGCAAGATTATGGTCTAAAACATATTGGTCATATGGGATATTTCCGCAAAGGTGCTGAACCCTTATGGCAGGAAGTCATTGGAAGGTTTGACGAACTATTAGTCGGTTAAACCAATTTACTTTATACACATCATAGTGATTTATTTGGATAGAGAGATACATGCGTCCACGGAAAAACACCTCAGAACATCTATTACTACAGTCAGCACACGCCTTTAAACGCTATGGCTATATGGGCTGCAGCATGGGGAAATTGGCTGAAGCCTGTGGACTTTCAAAAGCTGCGTTTTATTATGACTATCCGAATAAAGACGCTTTGCTGATGGAAATTTTAAACCTGACACACGTGAAGTTAAAGCACAGTATTTTTCAGCAATTACAGCGATCCACTGCATCACCTCAACAGGCTTTCTCGCACATCCATCAACAGGCCATCCAGTTTTTTAGCCAAGGTGGATTAGGCTGTTTGGTCGGGATCTTAAGTATGGAGCGGCAACATTTACCTGCCGAGATTTTTGCAAAATTACAGTCCATCTTTCAGGAGTGGCAACTCGCCTTTGAAGTGTTTTTTAAGCGATGCATGACCATCGAACACGCCGCTCAACTTGCCAAAGTCAGCTTGGCGGATTATGAAGGCGCTATTTTAATGGCCCGAATAACCGATGATTTGAGTTATCTCGATTTAGTCCAAGATCGCATTTTGCTTCAACTTGCGGAGTCTTGATAGCGATATTCAATTTTATGTTCTTCGCCAAAACGGTCGACATGTGTATAAAACTCACCGTATCGGCCTAAATAATACTCGAGTGATTGATTGTAAAAATTCCAATAAATCGACCATTCATTCAAATCTAATTGGCGAATTTGAGTTTTACAATTCACTGGCATGCGACGTAAAAAGACTTCTTGTAACTGCTCGGCTGCCTGTAGCGAATCTAATTTGTATTGTTGTTGAAAGAAAATTTCCGCAATATCATCAAAAAGTTGCTGTTCATATTCATCAACTTCAATGACCTGATCGACTTGGCGTATAGCATCATCATTCGATGCTAAAGAGATACTGTTCGATTTTTCTGGTGCTTGGTAGCGCGTATATTTTTGACGATATTTTTCTGTTTTTAGGATTTTTTTGACCACAATGCCCGCTGCAGACAACGCGATCAGAATACATATCACAATGAGAAAATTAACCATAATAACAACCTACTGCCGATGACGCGCATGCACATCTTGAATCATCGAATATTTTTATGGACTAATATAACGCACAATAACGTTTAAAATTCATACAAAATTATTTTAAAGCTGAAATTTGGCCTATTTTCTTTGCTAATTTATTTCAAACTATTACACCTGCTGAAATCATTGAGTATGTATACATTTCTAAAAAATCTATTATTACTTTAAAAACAGTATAGTTAGATGCATTTATGTCGTTATTTATCCGTATTTAACGATTAATTTATAAATATACATTTGTAAATTTTGCAACAATTTTGAAATAAAAACCCAACCCAACAGCGCAATGGCAGCAAAAAAACATAAAACGCAACAAGAAACCTCTTTAAGCACATGGCGATATCTTCTGAAATGACAGGCTGTTGGAGTTTTCTATAAAAAGAAAAAATTATGATACGCGAAGCACAAATCCAGGACATACCCGAAATTATTCACGTGATTCACAACAGCATTCGTTCATGTATCCAGGACCATCAACGTAATGAAAGTGTGATTCAAACTTGGCTTGAGGAGGCAAATCAATCAAATATCTTAATGTGGATGCTTTACAACGATAGTTGGGTCTACGTCAGTGACAATCGAGTGGTCGGCTTTATTTTAGTCAGTGATCAGGGACAAATTTTACTGAACTATATCTGCCCAGAACGTCAGTACCAAGGCATTGGTAAGGCGTTATTGTTAAACATGATTCACTGTGTCCGGAAAAAGAATATTACCGAGATCAGTCTAGAAAGTACCCATACGGCACTCGCCTTTTACCAAAAATATGGCTTTGTCACACATCAGGATTTTGAGCCTGCCGATGTTCCGCTCAAATTGGTTAAACAGCTCTGTTAGTAGAGAGATAAAGTTCATAGAAGGATAGATTTTCAAACAGCATGAATTTGAGAGATGAATTTAAATGAGTATTGGCAATGGTACTAACAATAGCACCGCAAAGTTTTAACCGTTTACAACTGTGTATCAAGGCTTAAGTTGATCGCGTCCTGCCTGTTTAGCCATATATAAATAATGGTCTGCATGCTTCATTAAGGCTTCGATACTGTCGAAGTCATTCTGCTTATCCATCCATGCCATGCCCAAACTCAGTGTGACGTAATTTTTGTCATCCCCCCGATTAACATGTTCAAGTTGTTCATTACGCATGGCTTCGAGTACCAATTGCAATTGCTCTTGGGCAATCGCATACGGAACATCATGCATCAATATGGCAAACTCTTCTCCCCCGTAGCGAGCCACATAGGCTGAACTTGGCAGGGTATTTTGCATGGTTTTCACGATCTGCTGTAACACCTCATCGCCTTTGAGATGTCCATAGTGGTCATTATAATTTTTAAAATAATCGACATCTAACATAGCAAAGACCAATGTTCGGTGACTATGAAAACGGACTTCCGAATATAAGCGTTGAATTTCAGCATTCAATGCACGACGGTTAAATGCCCCTGTTAAGGCATCAATACGAATTTGTAGCTCTAATTTTTTATTCAGCTCGTGAAGCTGTAAGGTGCGCTCTTTAACTTTCTGATCGAGTGAACTGTTTAGCTCAAGCAAACTATTATTCAACTGCTCGGTATGCATCGACTGCTGTGCATAGTGATGCGATTGCTGAAACATGATCAACAAAGCATACAAACTGGTTGAAATGAACGATAAATTGACTGAATCAATCAAATTCATCATCAGCAAGAAGTCGTTTAAAAAAGTAATGCACAGGAAAATAACCGCGATTAAATTTAATTTTGAATACGGTTCTTTCTTTTTCAGTGTTAGGTAAAAACCATACGCAAAATTACTCAGAACAACGATCACATAGGCAAAGCTGTAGGTTGCCAAAGGCTGAAAAATCTCAGGCGTCGAAACAAAAGTCACTGAAATATTCAAAGACAACAGCAACATCGCTATCTGATAATTTAAGGTAAATAAATAGCGACGACTGAGTAAGTGGATATAACTTAAAAAGAAAATCGACGCCAAATAAGTAAATAAATATTCTAATCGCGTGCCCCACAACCAATTGATATCGGTAAAAGTGGTATAGGCATAAGGTGCTGAAAATAAATTATGGAATGCTAAAAAGACAATAAATAAGCCAAACACCAAATTACTTCGGCTATTGCGACCGCGTAAACCTCGGAAAACAGAAAATAGGATCGTAAAGAGTCCCACACCCAAGACGGCGCCCGACACCATTCCAATACTCATCATTTGTTGTTGGAATTGGCGGTTTATTGTCTTAGCAATACCAATACGCATCGGGTTTTCAAACCCGCCGTGCATACTGTTAAAACTTGAAGCCTGAATGGTTAAAGTGAAATATTCATCTTGTGCCACAAAATAGGCAATTCGCGGTGCATTCTCCGTTTTTTGTTCTGCTTCAGTACGCCCCACCTCGCCCAAACGAACGATCACATCACCATTTAAAAATACCCGATACGCACCGTACTGATTTGGAATCAATACCGCGATACGTCGACCAATAAATTGTTTAGGGATTTGGAAATGTCCAGTAAATGTCCCAAAACCTTTACTGTCCCCTGTGATGTCTTTAAATGATGCAGGCAGATAGACCGTTTGACCGACTAGAACCGAACTCGGAGAAGTTAAAAATTGATTTGGATAAAACAACCATTTGCCTTGTAAGAGGCTACTGGTGTCTTCCGTGAAGTAGATTTGGTTAACTTCGTTTTGATGTTTTAAATAAAACGATTTAGGCGCAGTTTCATACTGTGCTTGAGCAGTCGATACAGTGAATGCCAATGTAAAAATAATAAAGGTAAGAACCCAGAACAATCTGGTGCAAGGCAACTGTAAAGACAACGGCTTTGATTCCTGCGTTTATACTCGAGCAATTATTCTAATCTACGGTAAAAGACAAAAATAACAACTACTATTTTATCCAATTGATCAATAACGTCCATGTCATCGATCTAAAACAGTCACTGTATTAATCGCGCGTTTTTACATCATACAATTCAATCTCAAAAATAAGATTTGAATTGGCAGGAATCACATTGCCCATTTTACGCTCACCATAAGCCAAATGTGATGGCACGATTAACTTACGTTTACCACCGACTTTCATCCCCATGATGCCCTGATCCCAACCTTTAATCACACGGCCTGTACCAATTACCGTTTCAAAATAATTACCACGATCCAGTGATGAATCGAATTTAGTGCCGTCTTCTAACCAGCCTGTATAGTGTGTTGTAATCAAAGCGCCTTTAACCGCTTCTTTACCTTCGCCTACCACTAAGTCAATAATTTCTAATTCTTTGCTCATGCTCTCAACCTCAAATGCCGCAATCAAAATAAAACCCTATTATAAACAGGATTACTTTGGATGCCGTAGTAAATACGCTGTTAAAAATTGAGCTCCAGAATATCCTGATCATTCATTAGATCTTGAGTTAATTTTCTATGGTTTGTCGCAGAGCCAATTAAGATCCAACGCCCACTGATTTTATGTTCAGTTTTATGTCGCACACTACGAACCACTTGCATTTGATAGGTTTTAAACAGCTCTTCATAGTCATCCAGCGTTTGTTGTCGAAAGTGACAAACGATACGATAACTCCGTGCTTGGTTTTTCGCTTCAATCCACGCTTGAATATAAATCAAAACAATTAAAACGATCAGCACAATCACCGTACCAATCAAGCTCAGCATGACATAGCCCGCTCCCGCAGCCATGCCTAAGGCAGCGGTCATCCAAATGGTAGTTGCTGTGGTAATGCCTGAAATTCGATTTTCATCTTTAAAAATTACCCCCGCACCCAAAAAGCCGAGGCCAGTCAAAATATTGGCCGCAATTCGATCATGACTATCAACGCCGATACGTAACGATAAGATAGTAAATAAACATGAACTTAAACTGACCATAATCATGGTGCGCAGACCTGCCGACTTACTTCGGTACTCACGTTCCGCACCAATGACAGCGCCAATCATAAGCGCCACAAATAACAAATAAAAATCAGGGTACATCGGCTGCTCCCCATCTTTAAAATTTTCTCATTGTTTGTAGATATACCGAATTTTATAGTCAGGATGCAAGCCTAAACTCACACCCATCATGAAGAGTTAAATCAAATGATAAACTTATTGCAATTGTGTCCATTCAATGACAGCTTGAGCTTTATCACCTATCAAAGTCCATTCGCCGTCCATTACGTTTAATTGTAAAGACATGGTTCGTTCGGATAACTCTTGAATGGCAGCTGTACTCGCTTCAGATAATTGCCAAATCTCAACATTCTTCAGTGTTTTCAATTTGCTGTTGCGTTTATACCATTCATCTACTGATGAACCATAAGTAATCACAGCAACGTTTGGGCAACGTGCACTGGCTTTTTTGACTTTGTCTTCGTCAGGACAGCCAACTTCAATCCATTTCACCAATTGGCCTGTTAAATCTTTTTCCCACAGCGCTGGTTCGTCTGTTTCGAAAAGATCTTTGGTAAATTCTAAGGCTTCATCTGCATAGCGTGCATATGCCAAGACACGTACCATCAAACGTTCAATCGTTTCAGAAGGATGCAAAGCCATTGTCAATTGATAATCACCATATTGGTGTACATCCATATTGGCAATGTTCAAATCTGCTTTATAAATTGTAGCTTTTAGCGCCATAGTAAAGTCCTCAAATTTGGCGCCTAGCATATAAGATTTAGCAAGCTTTTGCTGCGCTGATTTACTTATTTCTCAGCTTTCTCGGCATCGATACGACACTGCATTAAACGATCTTCAAATTCGAGCCATTCACGTTCAGTCTGGTAAATAATTTCGACACGATTATCGATACTTTCCTCGCTCGACTGATAATTAAACTGATCGGGATTAAAGTTAAAGGTTTTCCACCCTTGGTCTGTCTGAAAAATACCTTTGATCCGTAGCCAATCTTGCTGCTCACAGAGTAAATCTAACAACTCAAAAAAATCAAAGGTCCATCGTTTTGGGAGTTTCCAACCTGCGACACTATAGCCCTGAGCGGATTCAACATAATGATAAGGCAACTGTTTAATTTCTGTGGGTACATCGACCAACGTTTGCTTTTGTATCGCCAATAAAGGCTGAATTTTACGAGGACTTCCCACATAGGCGAGATCAATATTTGCCAATTTTAAATCACCTTTGACGACATTGATCCATTGCTGCTGATACGGTAAATACGTTTGTTTGAGTCGTTCCAAACCAGCTTGATCGGCATCACTCATGCAATCGACATGAGACACCACAACGATTTGTGCCACTTTGAGTTGATCGGCATACAGATTTTGCGAAGTCCACTCTTGATCATGTAAGCGTGAGCCATCAACCACGGTTACCAATGCCCGCATGGCTAAATGCGGATGCCAATGTGGCTCGGTCAATTGCTCCAATAGTTGTCCCGGATGCCCTAAACCTGTCGGCTCAATAAACAGTCGGTCGGGTTTCACCTCTGACAATAATCGTGACAACGCAATTTGCATCGGCAGTTGGCTACTACAACATAGACATCCACCCAATAATTCCTTCACCGCAAAGCCCTGATCTTGCGGCAACATCTGTTGATCGACCCCGATTTGCCCAAACTCATTCATCAGTACGGCCCAAGTTTCGCCCGCTGGCTTTTGCTTTAATAACTGCTGTAAAACTGTGGTTTTACCCGCACCTAAAAAGCCAGAAATAATATGAACCGGAATCGCACCGTGGGTAGAAACTAATTTCAAAAGTGAGTCACTCAAATAAATAGCCAATGATTGATGGCCTTTACCATAATGATTTCAAAAAAATGCTGCAAGTCTAGTCTTCATTTCTCTGTCTTCATTTTTCTAAAGCATAGATCAGCCTAGTATCCGAGGCATTGAATGATGATCTGGCTGTTAAACAGCCTGTTTATTCCATTTGCATGAATGCATGACATATCTGGTCATACTTTATTGACAAAGTTAACTCTTATATTTAAAAAAAAATAGCCATATCGAAAAGAATCCTTACATTTGGATTTTAGTGAAATTTCTAGATTCTGCTTATTTACGACATCGATGTAATCATCATGTAAACAATGAATGAATCATAAAGTCGATTTGGTCATTTTTTCTTGCAAAGTTAAATGAAGATTCCGATATTTTTTTTACATTTAAAACACAGGATGGACGGTTATGTATTCATCCAGTTAACCAGTCTGTTTCACTTTGTTGCTCGCATTGATCACTCGGTTTTCTCGATTTAGCATGAGTTCTCTCCTGATGGACGTGATGATCTTTTCAGGACTTACTAAAATATCTTTGTACACGACAAAAAAAGATAACTCATTGAAATAATGGCATAATACTTGTTTTCTGACGACGAATATGATGACACATTTCAATGAGTTACATCTCATCTTAAACAAATATCTAAAGTGGAACA